>JAHBUR010000002.1 GCA_019637975.1 Bacteroidota bacterium
ATGGAGCAAGAGCCGATTCCTGATTCATTGGAGAGTGTGCCGCGAGCCACGCCAAAACGGATCGCCTCTTTTACTGTATGCCCGAGGAATCCACCGACCATGGCTTCGTTTGTGAGTGCTGATTTCAGAACGACCATGATGATATCCGGGATGATGAGGACGTTTGTGAGAATAACGTAGAGGCCGGCGCCCATGTACAGGACAATCATACTCGGTACAAGCCTTTCTGCAACGGCTGCGATTCTCTTCACTCCACCAATAATCACCACCCCGACAAGCAGCGCCAGCGCAATGCCGCTGATTGCAAACGGGATCCCGAAATCACTATTAAGCGCCAACGCGATGGAGTTCGATTGCGCCATGTTGCCGCTGCCCATTGTTGCCATCAAAATAACCGCAATGGAAAACCAGAGGGCGAGAAGCTTTCCAAGTTTTTTCTGCTTCAAGCCGTCACGCAAGTAATACATTGCGCCGCCGCTGTATGTTCCGTCGGCTGTCTTTATTCTGTATTTCAGTCCCAACATTCCTTCGGCATACTTCGTTGCCATCCCGAACACGGCCGTCATCCACATCCAGAACGGAGCGCCTGGTCCGCCGCTTGCAATTGCCGTGGCAACGCCCGCGATGTTTCCGTTCCCCACGGTTGCAGCAAGGGCCGTCATAAGTGCTTGAAATGGAGTGATGTCTCCTGTACGCCCCTCCATTTCCTTCTTGCTTCTCCCGAGAAGCATAAACCGCATTGCAAGTCCTAATCTTCTCACTTGGATAAATCCGGTCTGAAACGACATGTAGATCCCGGTTCCCGCAAGCAGAAGAATGACAAAGGGCCACCAGATGTTTCCCGCGATGATTGACGTGATATGGAGAAGGCTGTCAAGAAGTTCTGTCATGCTAACTCCGTTGTTTGTAAGGATTGTGTTGGAAAGCTGTTGGGCGTGTGGCTACCATGATACTGGAATACATGCTCAGAGTCAATGAAGAGCCACGCAATGAACTTCCGGAGTGAACTTGAAACTTTCCTTGCTTTTCAATATCTTAAGTACAAGAAATTATCTTTTCAGGATGATAACGGAACTTGAAAGTGAACATGGTTGTTTAGGATTGAAAGTGCGTGAAGTGCGAGGCTGAAGCCTCAATTTTTTTGATTCTAAATAGGACTTAACAAGTCGGAGTTCGATGGTACGGCTGTCAAAAAAGGTTGAATACGGGTTGATCGCCATTCGGCACATTGCCGCAAATCCGGCTGATGTTGTTACGGCGAAGGAGATCGCCGAAAAGTATCAAATACCGTATGAGCTTCTTGCAAAAGTGTTGCAGCGGCTTTCGCGTGAGGGATTGATTAGTTCACAGCAGGGTGTTCGCGGCGGCTACTCATTAACCAGGAATCCGAATGAGATTTCCGTTTCCATGATCATTAATGCGATCGAAGGCAATAACCTTGCCATTGCCCAGTGCATGACGGAGGGTCCTGAAAGCTGTGATGTGTTCAACGTCTGCACAATAAAATCTCCGCTTTCGAAAGTCCAGGCAAATATAGAACACGCATTTGACACAATGACGCTGGCGCAGATAGTATGAAAGAACTACGCTTGCCGATATATCTTGACAATCATTCAACAACGCAGGTCGATCCCCGTGTCGTTGAGGCGATGCTGCCGTATTTTTCCGAACAATACGGCAATGCGGCAAGCAAACAGCACGAATTCGGCTGGCGGGCTGAAGCGGCTGTCGAAGCAGCGCGAAAGACGATTGCAAGACTGGTTGGGGCAGAGAAGAGCGAAATCGTGTTTACGAGCGGTGCAACAGAATCCATCAATCTCGCTTTGAAAGGGATTGCAGAGGCGTACCTAAGCAAGGGCAATCACATCATCACCGCTTCAACGGAACACAAGGCGGTTCTTGATACATGCAAGCGGCTTGAGAAGTACGGCTTTCAAATCACAGTTCTTCCAGTCGACCAGTACGGGTTTGTTTCCATTGAAGATGTGGAGAAGGCCATCACCGAAAAGACAATCGTGGTCAGTATTATGATGGCGAACAACGAAATCGGAACGCTTGCTCCGATTAGAAAAATTGGTGAGATGTGCCGGAAGCGGAACATCATCTTTCACACCGATGCAACCCAGGCTGTGGGGAAAATTCCGGTAGATGTAAAGGCGATGAATGTTGATCTGGTTTCCTTCAGTTCTCATAAACTGTACGGCCCGAAAGGTATCGGCGCATTATTTGTCCGAAATGCAACACCGAGTCTACGGGTCTTGCCACAGATTGATGGGGGAGGACACGAAAGCGGCTTGCGCTCCGGGACATTGAATGTTCCTGCGATTGTCGGGTTCGGCGAGGCAGCAAAGGTTGCGCAAGCCGGGATGGAGGATGAAAGCGTCCGGACAAGAAATCTACGCAATCGTCTGGAGAATGGAATTCTCACTCAAGTGCCCGACAGTTTTGTCAACGGCCATCCGATGAGCCGCCTCCCCAATAATTCCAATATTACTTTCAGGTTTGCTGAAGCCGACAGGATTATGATGGAGATGAAGGATGTCGCCGTGTCGTCCGGTTCGGCTTGTTCGAGTTCCGAGTCCGAACCGTCGCATGTACTCAGAGCAATAGGGCTGAGCAACGAAGAAGCAAAGAGTTCCATCCGCATCGGGGTGGGAAGGTTCACTACGGAGCAGGAAATTGATTACGTTATACAACGAATAAGAGACGTCGTGCAGAGTGTTCGTGCCGAAAAACTTCGTGTTCAACTAACACACTAACAACACATCATCACAACAATGAAACAGCTCGATTACGTTCTAAGCAACGAAAAGGAAGTGCTGGCGTTTATTAGAAGTTATTATCCAATGTACCATCTTTCGAACATCTTTTTCAGAGATGTGCAATATGGAATTCAGAAGATGTTTGAACGACGGGGAGAACGTTTGAACTATGCCAAGGCGGAAGAGGCTGCCCGGGCATTTGTCGAGAAGCTGGAAAGGAATAAGATCCTCAACAGAATCGACAATCAAAGCTGGGTTTTGAACTATCCGGAATACAAGAAGCCAACAGTAACTCCTGCGGCCCCTGCGAAGCCCGCACCGGGTGCTGCCCCGGCTAAATCGCCTGCGTCCACGACACCGCGAGCACCGCTTCCACCGCTGGGTGGCGCAAAACCGGCGTTGCCTCCGCTGAGCAGCGCGAAGCCTGCAGCCGGAGCAAAGCCTGCACTGCCTCCGCTATCGAGTTCAAAACCTGTTGGCGGGGCAAAACCCGGTCTGCCGCCTCTTTCGAGTTCGAAGCCTGCCCTTGCAGCACCGGGAGCTTCTGAGCAACCGGCGCCATCTGCTGCACCGCAAGCAAAGGCAGTTCAACCTGCGGCAGAGTCTCCGGCACAACCACCGGCGGTTGCACCGACAACACCCGCAACAGGTCAGAAGAAGACACTGCCACCGTTGAAAGGAAATTACACCCCGGCAGGGAAGAAATAATTCGTCACAAGGAAGAAAACAGGATGGCAACAGAAAACAACGATATCGAAGTTCTTACCAACAAAGAATACAAGTACGGCTTCGTCACCGAAATCGAGATGGATATTGCTCCGCCCGGATTGAACGAGGATGTTGTCCGTCTTATCTCGAAGAAAAAGAAAGAACCGGATTGGTTGCTTGAGTGGCGATTGAAGGCATACCGCCACTGGCTTACGATGGAAGAGCCGAAGTGGCACAACGTCCGATATCCGGCAATCGACTATCAAGCGGCAAGTTATTATGCCGCGCCAAAGCAGAAGAAACAACTCAGCAGCCTTGACGAAGTCGATCCTGAATTGCTGAGAACCTATGAAAAGCTCGGTATCTCACTCGACGAGCAAAAACGGTTGACCGGCGTAGCGGTTGATGCGGTGTTCGACAGTGTTTCTGTTGCGACCACATTCAAGAAGACTCTCGGCGAGTTGGGTATTATCTTCTGTTCGTTCAGCGAAGCAGTACACCATCATCCCGAACTTGTCAAGAAATATCTCGGTTCTGTTGTTCCGTACACGGATAATTTCTTTGCGTCGCTCAACTCGGCTGTATTTAGTGACGGCTCATTCTGTTTTATCCCGAAAGGCGTTCGCTGCCCGATGGAACTCTCAACGTACTTCCGCATCAATGCGGCTGAGACGGGACAGTTTGAGCGCACGCTGATTGTCGCGGAAGAAGGGGCTTATGTCAGCTATCTTGAAGGCTGTACCGCCCCGATGCGCGACACTAACCAGTTGCATGCCGCGGTTGTCGAATTGGTTGCCCTTGATAACGCACAGATAAAGTACTCGACTGTGCAGAACTGGTACCCGGGAGATAAGGAAGGGAAGGGAGGTATCTACAACTTCGTTACAAAACGCGGCAAGGCCATGACGAATGCAAAAATCTCGTGGACTCAAGTCGAAACCGGATCGGCGATTACTTGGAAGTATCCGAGTTGCATTCTTCAGGGAGATAATTCAGTTGGCGAGTTCTATTCCGTTGCGGTCACAAATCACTATCAGCAGGCCGACACCGGAACGAAGATGATTCACATTGGCAGGAATACGAAGAGTACAATCGTCTCGAAAGGCATTTCGGGCGGCTTCGGGCAGAATTCGTATCGGGGACTTGTGAAGATAGCCAAAGGCGCAACCGGTTCACGGAATTTCTCTCAGTGTGATTCACTGTTGCTCGGCGACAAATGCGGGGCGCATACGTTCCCCTACATCGAAGTCAAGAACACCTCTTCCAAAGTCGAACACGAAGCCTCGACATCGAAGATCGGCGAAGATCAGATTTTCTACTGCAAGCAACGCGGGTTGTCGGGGGAAGATGCAGTGAACATGATTGTCAACGGCTTCTGCAAGGAAGTATTTCGTGAACTGCCGATGGAGTTTGCCGTCGAGGCGCAAAAGTTGTTAGGCGTAAGCCTTGAAGGAAGTGTCGGATGAACGGTCCCGATCTTGACAAGCAACAGGTTCTGCGTCAGCTTGGTTTGCTTGACGGCGATTCATTGCGCGAAGGTATGGCGTTTACTGAGTTTCTTCTCCATAAATATTCACGGAAATCTTCAGGTGATTTCAGGGTTAGTGAGCCGCAACCCCTATGGAGCGCGAGTGATGCAATCCCTGACATACGGGAAATGCTCTGGCAGAAGCTCAGTTCATGTCCCCCGGAAGTACAAGCGGAGATTCTTGACTTCATAGACTATTTGGTGGCGAAGAAGGGTGGCCAATTCGCCGGATCTGTTCCGCAGCCGGGATTGGGCAAGAATATGTTTAGTTATGTTGCGGAAGATTTTGATGCGCCACTTGAAGATTTTCGAGAGTATATGGAATGAAGCTGCTTCTCGATACCCACGCACTCATTTGGTTTTTGCAAGACGATGAGAGACTGACGGCAGAAGCGAAGAAAGCGATTCAAACATCAGGTAATGTGAGCTTCGTAAGTTTGGCAAGTATGTGGGAGATGGCAATCAAGAGCAGTCTTGGCAAGCTAAAAATCGAAGTTCCATTTGGCGAGATTCCGAATAGTGTCCGTAAGTCTGGGTTGGAAATGCTTGATATTCGGTTTGAGCATATTGAGACGGTAAGTGGAATGCCTTTCTTTCATCGGGACCCGTTTGACAGGATCTTAATTGCGCAGGCGATCTTCAGTAGGCTCTCTCTGGTGAGCAACGAATCTGTTTTCGAACAATACGGCATAGAACGAATCTGGTAATATCAAACAACATATTGGGAAGAAGATGTTAGAAGTAAAAAATCTCCACGCCTCGGTGAATGGCAACGAAATTCTCCACGGCATCAATCTGAAAGTCAATGCAGGCGAAGTGCATGCCATCATGGGACCGAATGGTTCCGGAAAGAGTACGTTTGCCGGCGTCCTTGCGGGACGAGACGCGTACGATGTGACCGACGGACAGGTCGTGTATCAAGGAAAAGACTTGCTCGACATGGACCCTGAAGAGCGGGCCCGCGAGGGGGTGTTCCTTGCATTCCAATATCCGGTCGAGATTCCCGGAGTGACGAATACCTATTTCTTGAAAGCGGGACTGAATGCGATCCGCAAGCATCGCGGACTCGAACCGCTCGATGCGGTGGACTTTCTCGCTCTCGTGAAGAACAAGATGAAACTGGTCGAAATGGATCAAAGCTTACTCAACCGGCCCGTGAACGAAGGGTTCTCGGGCGGAGAAAAGAAGCGAAACGAAATCTTCCAGATGGCGGTGCTTGAACCGAAACTCTCGATTCTCGACGAAACGGATTCCGGCCTTGATATCGACGCGTTGCGCATCGTCGCTGACGGCGTCAACAAACTTCGCTCGAAAGAGAATGCGACGATCGTGGTTACACACTATCAACGACTGCTGAACTACATCGTTCCCGATTTCGTTCACGTTCTGGTTGACGGGAAGATTGTGAAGAGCGGCGGCAAGGAACTTGCGCTGCAACTGGAAGAACGGGGTTACGACTGGATCCGTGAAGAAACGGAAGCTGTTGCTTGAGGAATTGGACATGAAAGAAACACAAAGCATAGAGTGGTATAAATCCAGATTTGACCTTTTTGAGAAGAGTCTGAACGGCGAATCCAAAACACCGTTGCATGCGCTTCGCAAACAAGCGATCCAAACATTTGCGGGAATGGGATTTCCCTCGACGCACGAGGAGGAGTGGCGCTTTACGAATGTTCTGCCGATTGCCAGAACGGAATTCACCCCCGCCTTCGAGTATTCCGCCAAAGGGTTAAGGCAAGCGGATATCGACAAATTCACTTTCGGAGGGTTGAATTGTACGCGCCTCGTCTTCATCAACGGGCATTTGGCGGATGAATTCTCCACCCATGATCCCCAACCGGGAGTAACAATCGCAGGGCTGAAGTCGGCGCTGGCTTCGCATCCGGAACTCGTGAGCCGGCATTTGGCAAAGTATGTGAAGGTCGACGAGAATGCCTTTACGGCACTGAGCACGGCGTTTATACACGACGGCGCCTTTGTGCATGTTGAAGAGAATATCGAAGCGACGAACCCGATTCACTTGCTCTTCATCGTGACGGGAGATCAAAAAGTGGCGGTAAGTCCGCGCAATCTGATTATAGCAGAACGCGGAAGCAAAGTTTCGATTGTCGAGAGTTACGTCAGTCTTGCCACGGCCCCGTATCTGACAAATGCCGTTACGGAATTCGTTGTTGATGAGAATGCTGCTATCGAACATGACAAGTTGCAGGATGAAAGCATCGAAGGCTTTCACATCGGAACGATTCACTTCCAGCAAAGCAGAACGAGCAACGTTGTCTCGAATGCCATCAATCTGGGGGCGGCAATTGCCCGGAACAACATTACCGCGGTGCTGAACGGCGAAGGAATTGAATCAACGCTGAATGGCTTGTCTCTTGCAACAGGAACGCAGCACGTCGATAACCACACAACAATCGATCATGCGAAGCCGCATTGTGCAAGCCACGAGTTGTACAAATCGATTCTGGATGGGAAATCGAAGGGCGTGTTCAACGGCAAAATCTTCGTCCGGAAGGACGCACAGAAAACCGACGCCAAGCAGACGAACAAGACCCTGCTACTTTCGGATGATGCTACGATCGATACCAAGCCGCAGCTTGAGATTTTTGCGGATGATGTGAAATGTACGCACGGTGCAACCGTCGGCCATCTTGATGAAGAACAGAAATTCTACCTCCGCTCGCGCGGCATCGGCGAAGAAGAGGCGAACGACTTGCTTACTTTCGCCTTTGCCAGTGACGTCATCAACCGGGTTCATGTCGACGCGTTGCGTGAGCAGCTCGATACAATGATTCACGCCCGGCTGCAACGGGGACGCACACTTGCGGGATGATCATGGAAATCGCCTCTGCTACATATATCGAAGAAAAGCTGAAAGCTCCGGTGCCTGTTGAGAGTTGCCGGTTCCATTTTCCGCTTCTGAGACGGCAGGTGAACGGAAAGCCGCTTGTGTACTTCGATAATGCGGCCACGAGTCAGAAACCTCAAGTCGTGATCGACGCGATTATGCGTTACTATCACGAAGAGAACTCGAATATTCATCGCGGCGTTCACTATCTGAGTACCAAGGCGACAGAGGCTTATGAAGAGGCCCGGTTGAAGGTGCAGCGGTTCATCAATGCCCGATCCATTGAGGAAGTGATTTATGTCCGGGGAACAACGGAAGCGATCAACCTCGTTGCAACAACATACGGACGTAAGAATGTCAGCGAGGGTGATGAAGTGCTGATTTCTGCAATGGAGCATCACTCCAATATCGTTCCGTGGCAGATGCTGTGTGAAGAGCGCAAAGCGACGATGCATATCATTCCGATGAATGATGCTGGTGAGCTTCTGCTCGACGAATATGAGCAATTACTGGGTGAACGGACAAAGATCGTTTGCCTTGCTCACATCTCAAATGCCCTCGGAACGATCAATCCCATTAAACGCATGATCGCTGCTGCGCATGCGAAGGGAATTCCCGTGCTCATCGACGGAGCGCAGGCAATGCCCCACATGAGAGTTGATATGCAGGATTTGGATTGCGACTTCTACGCGTTTTCGTCTCACAAGATGTTCGGTCCGACCGGGGTTGGCGTCCTGTACGGGAAGAAGGAGTTACTCAACGCGATGCCGCCGTATCAAGGGGGCGGCGACATGATCAAGTCCGTAACATTCGAGAAAACGACGTACAATGATCTTCCCTACAAATTCGAAGCCGGAACGCCGAACATCGAAGGCGCAATCGGGCTTGGCGCCGCGATTGATTATATGAAAGGAATGGATTTGACCGCCGTTGCAGCGTACGAGCACGAACTGCTGACGTATGCCGCGGCAAAGTTGCTCGAGATCCCCGGCTTACGCATCATTGGAACGGCGAAGGAGAAGGCGAGTGTTATCTCATTCGTGCTGGAAGGAATTCACCCGCACGATATCGGTACAATTCTCGACTACGAAGGAATCGCCATCCGGACGGGACATCATTGCGCCCAGCCGGTAATGCAGCGGTTCGGTGTTCCCGCAACTGCCCGTGCCTCATTCGCATTCTACAACACGAAGGAAGAAGTTGATGTCCTTGTGAAAGCTATCTACAAAGTGAAAGAGGTACTCGGCTGATGTCACTGCTTCGTGAACTGTATCAGGAAGTCATTCTCGATCATAACAAGAATCCCCGCAACTTCCGCATCATGGAAGATGCGACGAAGCATGTCGAGGGATACAATCCGCTGTGCGGTGATCACTACACGATTTATGTGAAGATGGAGGGAGATGTAATCAGCGATGTGAGTTTTCAGGGGGCGGGATGCGCTATTTCGAAATCGTCGGCCTCCGTCATGACATCGTTATTGAAAGGCAAGTCCAGAAAGGAAGCCGAACAGATGTTCAACGACTTTCACAATCTTGTGAAGGGAGAGTTGAATGCCGAGGAGAATCTGGAAACGCTCGGCAAGCTCGCGGCGTTCGCAGGTGTCAGTGAATTTCCGGCGAGAGTGAAGTGTGCAAGTCTCGCCTGGCATACGCTCCACGCGGCGTTGCATGACGACGCTCAGAGAGTTACAACCGAATGAGTGAAGAGGGTGAAATAATGGAAGAAGAAAAGAGCCGGCAAGTCGAAGACGGCGTATCAGGAAACGGGCAAACCGAAGTGCGGGAGTTGAGCACAATCGAGCAGAGCATTATTCATAACAATGCCATCGAGGCAATCAAAACCTGCTACGACCCGGAAATCCCGGTTAACATCTACGAGCTGGGATTGATTTACGATGTGAAAGTGGCGGCAGACGGCGGTGTGCTGGTGTTAATGACGCTGACGTCGCCGCATTGTCCCGCTGCCCAATCCTTGCCGCGGGAAGTGGAAGCAAAAGTCAAAGCCATAACGAATGTGACGCAGGCGGTTGTGAAGGTCGTTTGGGACCCGCAATGGAATCCGAGCATGATGACCGAAGCTGCAAGACTTGAATTGGGTTTCTGAGAATCGTATGAATCAAGAAGGAGAAATGATGGAAACAACCGTAACAAACATCCCCGTACGACCTGAGTTGAATGAAGAGATTGTGCTTACGGAAAAAGCTGCACATCAGGTGCGCAAGCTGAAAGCGGAGAACAGTATTCCCGAGCATCACGGCTTGCGGCTTGGCGTGAAGGGCGGAGGCTGCTCGGGCATGACGTACGTTCTCGCGTTTGACGAGAAGCCGAAAGAGAATGACAAAATCATGGAGCAACTCGGCATTCAAATGTTTGTTGATCCGAAAAGTTTGTTCTTCCTTTCGGGAACCGTTCTCGATTTCAGCGACGGGTTGAACGGAAAAGGCTTCGTGTTCAACAATCCGCAAGCGGCGAAAACCTGCGGCTGCGGACAGTCGTTCGGCGTTTAGTATTCAGCATCATCTCGGGCTTTTCCCTGTTCATTTCTATTCGAAAAACATGAAACGACGTAACTTCATCAAAACTGTGGCAGCATCCGGAGCGGTTGCTGCCGCTTCACCGCTTGTGCATATTCAATCAATTCTATATCAATCAACACAAACTAAGGAGAACCACATGGCATACGAGTGGAAATTCAATCCCCGTCCGTACTCTGACGAAGAAGCAAAGAAACTTCTTGCGAACGTCATCGATGCGGAGACAACAGATTGGCACTACAATACACACCACAAAGGGTACGTTACCGCACTCAATACGATCGAGAAAGAACTTGAAACCGCGGATCGCTCGAAGGCAAACGGCAACTACAGTCAGATAGGCGAGCTGAAGCGCCGCACAACGTGGAATCATGCCGGAACGCTTTTGCATGACATCTACTGGGATGTGATGGGCGGCGACGGCGATGTTTCGAAGGGCCCGGAAATCAAGGCAGCCATTGAGAAGGAATTCGGTTCCGTTGACGCATGGAAAGCAGATTTCAAAGCCGGCGCCGTTTCGGCAAAGCTGAGCGGTTGGGGCGTGTTGGTGTACGATATGCTTTACTCGAAGCGGCTTCTCAACGTGACGGTCGACGAGCATCACTATGGCGCAATCTGGGGCGGCATTCCGTTGATTCCGTGCGATGTGTTCGAGCATGCCTACTACCACAAAGATGGCCCGAAGCGCGCGGCATACATCGATAACTTTCTCGCCAACCTTCACTGGGGAAGAATAAACGAACGGTACAAGAAGTTCGCGAAGTAGTCTTCCATTCTGTTGCACCCGGGTCAGTCCCGCCTTCCAGCGATGGCAGCCTGGGTGCTCGGTTTTTCCAATTGATGTTCTACGCCTTTTTTTCTATCATGGTGCAGAACGTCGAATGTGAGCAGAATGTCCAAAGAACTGCTGCCGTTGTTTCCGCTGCAGGTTGTTCTCTTTCCCGATTCTCTTCTTCCGCTTCACATCTTTGAAGAGCGCTACAAGCAACTCATCAACGAATGTTGGGACGAGCGAAGAGAGTTCGGCATCAATCTCGTGCAGCACAGCGAGATGGCAAAAGTGGGCTGTACCGCTGAAGTGCGTGAGGTGGTGAAGAAATACAATGACGGAAAAATGGATATTCTTGTGCGGGGGAGCCGACGTTACTTGCTGGCGAATCTGGTGATGAGTTCATCACAGTACAGCGTGGGTCGCATCAACGTGTTGAAAGATCAACACGAGGTGCCGGACACAGCCCTTGCAATGGACACGATTCGCCTGCATAACGAACTCGTTCGAATTGTGTACAGGGATGATGCATTCACGATTGAATGGGACGAACGCAACCCGATACTCTCCTTCCGAATCGCACAGAAAGCTGGAATGGAACTCGCCCATCGGCAGGAAGTACTTGAACAGAATTCAGAAAACCAGAGACTGGCGCTTCTCCACAAATACTTCGTTGAAGTCATCCCGCGACTTGAGCGGCTTGGCGAAGTAGAACGGATCATTAAAAGTGACGGATATCGTATCAACTAATCTCGAGGAAACGGATGAACAAGAAAAAACGAGTGGCACGGCTGAAGCACAAAAAGGCGATCGAGCGAACGAAAGCCAAACGCAGAGCCGGACTGCAGAAGAAGAAGACAGCATAAACTGCAAGAGGGTGACTGCGAGGTCACCTTTTGCATTGCAGGCGGTTAAGCGATGAGTGACCCGTACATCTTCACATTTGGAAAACGGGAATACAACCTCTCTTCACGGACCCACATCATGGGGGTTCTGAATGTGACTCCCGACTCGTTTTCTGATGGTGGAAAGTATTTCAATGTTGACGCTGCGGTTGACCACGGCATGGCAATGATTGATGAGGGAGCCGATATGATCGACGTGGGAGGTGAGTCAACACGTCCCAAGGGAAGTGTTTACGGATCGGGGGCTGAAGAAGTCGACGTAGAAGAAGAATTGCGGAGAATTCTGCCTGTTGTTGCCCGGCTTGCAAAGCTGACAAACGTGCCGATTTCCGTTGATACGTACAAGTCCCGCGTTGCAATGCAGGCGCTGGATGCCGGCGCGGTAATTGTCAACGACATCAGCGGCTTGACGATTGACAGAGAAATGGCCGGGGCCGTCGGATCGAGAAAGGGTTCGTTAATTCTCATGCACATAAAGGGGACGCCCAAGACAATGCAAGAGAATCCGGTCTACGGGAATTTGTTCGGAGAAATCGCCGACTTCCTTTCAACGGGAATCGAAACGGCACGCAGGGCAGGCATCACGCAAATCTTGATTGATCCGGGGATTGGCTTTGGGAAAACGGTTGAGCACAATCTCCAACTTGTCAAAGATATTGGAAAGCTGAAAGGGCTGGGTTGCCCGATTGTGATCGGGGCTTCGCGCAAAAATTTCATCGGAAAGATCCTCAATGTTCCGATTGATGAGAGATTGGAAGGATCGCTGGCGGCTGCAGTAGCGGCATCATGGAACGGGGCGCAGGTTGTGCGGGTTCACGACGTAAAAGAGACAAAACGGGCTCTCATGATTGCCGATGCAATCAGAAACGCCTAACATCTGACGTGAATGGTTGAACTTTTCAAAATAGGCTTCCTTTCTTTCACGCTCGTTGACTTGCTCGACGTGGCACTCGTGTCGTTTATCTTCTATCGCCTCTATCTGGTGATGAGGGGAACAATCGCCGCGCAGATTTTCGTCGGGCTTGTACTGATTGTGGCCTTCTCGTTTTTTGCGCAAGCCGTCAACCTGAAGGCCATGGGGTGGATACTCCGAACGCTTACCGATATTTGGGTGATAGCATTTATTATTCTGTTTCAGCCGGAATTGCGTCGATTGCTTGTCCTCGTCGGGCGGAATCCCGTTATCCGGTTCTTCATAAAGACCAATGTCGATGAATCCATTGACGAAGTTGTTGCCGCGGTTACTGAACTCTCGCGAAAAAAACAGGGGGCTTTAATCGTTTTCATTCGTGCCACGGGCATCAAAATTCACATGGAGTCGGGGACGAAAATGGAGGCAATCGTTAGCCGATCCCTGATTCTCTCCATCTTCAATCCCAAATCACCATTGCACGACGGCGCAATTGTCATTAAGGATAGGTTGATCGAAGCCGCGCGTTGCATTCTGCCGCTTTCGTACACGGCGGAATGGGAGGGAGTTCCGCTTGGCACCCGGCATCGTGCCGCGCTCGGCATTTCGGAACAGGCCGACGTTGTCGTGTTGGTGGTGTCGGAGGAGACGGGAATTGTCTCGATTGCGGAGGGTGGATTGCTCACTCGCGGGCTTAGCCCCGCCGTGTTGCGTCGTGAACTCAAAGAGCGTCTCTCGATGGAACCTGACCACTCGTTCAGTTCGATCATGAAACTTGTACGAAATTCCAATTGAAAAGGCGGATTGTTGGGAAGATTTGACGACGAATTGCTGGGGATGATCTCTTTGCTGAAGGACAGGGGGATTACCGACTCCCTCCTTTTGCGCAGCATGTTAACAGTCAAACGCCACCTGTTCGTTCCGGAGCCCTTCACGAGTCGAGCCTACGAGGATTCCGCGTTACCCATTGGGATGCAGCAAACCATCTCCCAGCCATACACTGTTGCTTTTATGACGCAGGCACTGGGCGTGAAGGCGGGCGACAAGGTTCTGGAAATCGGAACAGGCTCGGGATATCAGGCCGCGGTTCTTGCGGAAATGGGGGCGAGAGTATTCACCATTGAACGCCATGCCGAATTACTGAGCGGAGCACGACGGCTCTTCGACAGACTGAACTACCGCATTGCCTCGAAAGCGGGAGACGGCACAGTGGGGTGGAATGAGTTTGCCCCTTTCAACGGTATTATCGTTACGGCGGGAGCTCCCGATGTTCCCGAACCGCTCATGAAACAACTCGACAACGGCGGAAAACTCGTTATTCCGGTTGGTGATCTTGACTTTCAGACTCTCATGGTTGTGACGCGTTTGGGTGAGAAATTTGAACGCAAGGAAATTCACGGTTTCAAGTTCGTGCCCCTCATCGGAAAAATGGGATGGAGCCGGTAACGTTCGCAACGAAGCGGAAAGTGCCTGTTCTCGTCGGACCCACCGCCTCGGGCAAGACGGATGTTGCCATGGAATTGGCCAAGCGTACCGACGGCGAGATCCTCTCCGCAGATTCAAGGCAAATCTATAAACACCTCACTATCGGAACGGCAAAACCCTCAGCGCTTCGACTCTCTTCGGTCAAACATCATTTCGTAGATATTCTCACACCCGATCAGGAATTTAGTGCTGGAGAATTTGGTGAGAAGGGGAGAATCATCATTGATGAGATTTTTTCCCGCAACAAGATGCCTGTTGTTGTAGGCGGATCGGGACTCTACATTCAATCGCTGATTGACGGTTTCTTTGAAGGGCCGGGCGCCGATAAGGATTTCAGGAAAATCCTTGATCAGCGAGTTGCATCGGGTGAACTTCGTGTTTTGATCGAGGAACTTCGTCGTGTTGATCCTGTATCAGCGGAACGGATCGATCCGACAAAACCAAGACGAATTGTCCGGGCGCTGGAAGTGTTTCACATTACCGGGAAAGCTCTTTCGCAACTTCATCAGGAATTCCGGATCGAAATCCGTTTTACTCCCCTGCTCTTCGGATTGGAGTGGGAACGGACGAAACTGTACGACCGCATCAACCGACGATGCGAAGCAATGCTTGACGAAGGACTCTTGAAAGAAATCGATTTGTTGGAACGATGCGGATACTCATCCTCATTCAATGCACTTAACACAGTCGGCTATGCTGAAGCGTTTGCATACCGGCGCGGCGACATTTCGTATGATGAGATGCTCCGGCTCTTCAAGCAGAATTCCCGCCGGTATGCCAAACGCCAGCTGACCTGGTTCCGGCGCGACGCAAGAATCAAGTGGCTGAAGTGTGACGAAACAACTGATTACGGGCAACTCGCCGACACCATCTACCAACAGCTATTGGGACAACGCGGGGAGTGAAACGCTTACTCTACATTCTGTTGGTTCTTCTCTTGCTGTTTCCATTGGCACTGGTTACAGTCCTGTTTCTCGCCGTTGATAATGAGATGAAAGTGAATCGCGTTGCAGAAATTACTCCAGCCAGCATCGGCCGGGCGAGGGAAATTCTCAGAGAAAATGATCCCCGCACATTGCGGTCCGGGCAGCGGCAAATGGTGGCAATCGACCAACGGGATCTTGATCTTACCGCCAACTACCTTGTCAATCGGTACGCCGGAGGAGGGGCGCGCATCACGCTGGAAGAGGAGAAGCTGGTTCTGACGGCAAGTGTTCAATTGCCGTCCAATCCGATTGGGAAATATGCAAATATCGAAGCTTCTGTTGTAGAGAGCGGTTCCGGTTTGCAACTGAAGAGTTTGCGGATCGGCAGTCTTCCCTTGCCTGCTTGGGTTGCAAATCGCTTGATTCAGTTCGGTATTGGAGAACTGCAAAAGCACGTCAAGTATAGTGTTGCCACAGACATGGTAAAGAAGGTCGATATTTCATCCGGTACGCTTGAGGTCGCATACGAGTGGCAGGACGGGTTGCCGGACAGACTTCGCAACGTGTTTGTGACGCAACAGGAGCAAGAACGCCTCCAAGCATATCATTCCCTTCTTGTCGAGACAATCCGCCCGTTGTCCGGAAAGAATATTCCACTTACCAATCTTCTGATCCCTATCTTCTCTCTGAGTCAGGAACGTTCATTACGAGGGGACGCGATAGCCGAGAATAGATCGGCAATTCTTCTTCTCGCAACGTACGTTACCGGCAGAGGCTTTCACCGGCTGGTTCCCGCGTCAAGAGAGTGGCCTCAGCCTTCCCGATACACAGTCACACTTAACGGCAGGGATGATCTGGCGAAGCACTTTATTGTCTCGGCAGCGATTGCCGCCCATGCCGGTTCGCCACTCTCGGATGCGATCGGCCTGTACAAGGAACTGTCGGATGCGAAAGGAGGCAGCGGGTTCTCGTTCAGCGACATTTGTGCAGATAAGGCCGGAACGCGTTTCGGCGAGATGGCCGCCCGAAGTGCAGTGTCCGCACGGGAACTGCAAGACCGATTGAAAGGAGGCACGGTGGATTTGATTCCGGCGACGCTTGATTTGCCGGACTTCTTGTCAAAACAGGTCTTTGCGCGCCGATTCGGCGGGCCAGGTGATCAGCGATATGAAGAACTGATGCAGGAGATTGATCGACGCATTGACCTGCTGACTCTGTATCAGTGAATAGTGACGTCGCTTATTTCTGCGATACTCCATTTCCCAAGAGCAGGCTGATTTGGCGTTATCTTGACAATGTCACCCATCTCCGTTAGATTGAATGCAACTCGTTGTCAAACGATTGTTCTTCAAGAAACTGACAATCCCATTTCGACATTTGGTTGCCTTAACTTATGATGAGGAGCAGAGATTTGCTTCCTCTCTTGAGAAAAGAGTCGCTCCAACCCTGAATAACACTACAACCGCAAAGAACTCTCGCCTCATCACTTGTAGAACTACATCCAAGAAGAGTCACGAACCTATTTCATTAATGACTCCCATTGCGCGACGCCGAAAATTGCAGGGATGTACATGAACGACCGTGATTGGAGAACGCTCGTTCATAACATAGAAACCGGAAGCTGCATCCTCGTTCTGGGTCCTGACGCTGCAACAGAAAAGGTTAGCGGTGAATTCAGAACACTGAACCGGATTCTGGCTAACAAGTTAGCTGACGAGCTCTCGAAGGACCACAAGGTTCTCGACCCTGACGATCTCCTCACCACCGCACAACAATACGCCGACTTCACTTCCGAAGAAGATCTCCGGTTGGATACCGCTGACTACTACAAGAACCGGAAAGTTGAAGTAGATGCACTGCATGCGGACTTGGCTCAACTGCCCTTTCAGCTTGTTGTCAACGCCTGTCACGATTCGTTGTTTCTCCAAGCGCTGGAGAAAGCAGGGAAGAAATACGCGACAGACCTGTATAATTACCGTGGCGAGCCGCGTGATATGGTGAGATGGGAATCCCGAACGGACCCGTTTGTGTATTCGCTGTACGGTTCCACTGCCGTGCATGAATCACTTGTCATCACCGAGAAGCATTTTCTCGAATTCCTCGTCGCAATCACTACAAAAGACCCGCCCATTCACAACAATATCATGAGCGAGTTTCGTGACAAGAACAAGAGTTTTCTTTTTGTCGGATTCGGATTTCGGAACTGGTATCTTCGCATTCTCCTCTACATTCTGCTGAACAGCAAAACCGGCAAGTCGGAGAAGACGAGCCGCTCGTTTGCACTTGAACCCGATTCGCCCGAAAACGCATCGCTTGCGCAAGTCTCATTCCTTTTCAAGGACAGTCTCAAGATCAATTTCTCAGATAGGGCTGTTGGCGAATTTGTCAATGAGCTGAGAAGCCGCTTCGAAGCGCAGGTGCAATCGAACGTCCCGCAGTCTTCCTCAAATACACAAGAGCCTCCAGTGGAGGAAGTCAAAGAGAAAGCTGTCACGCAATCCACGTCGATGATGGATGATATTTCCGGAGATGCGCCGACGATCTTCATTTGTCACGCCAGCGAAGACAAGGAGACTGCGATGCGAATCTGGCAGCGGCTGCATGAAGCAGGAATGAATCCGTGGATAGACAAGGAAGGCATTCGCGGCGGCGATCAGTGGGATCAATTGCTCGAGAAACAAATCAAGGGGGTTGATTATTTTCTTGTTGTGCAGAGCAATGCCCTGGCTGCCAAAGGGAAGCAAAAGAGTTATGTAAACAAGGAAATCAAATTGGCATTGGAGGAGAGGCTCGAGTTTCCCGATCAGATTACATTTATTCTCCCGGTGAAAATTGAGCAATGCGAGTTGCGTGAGGAATTCTCCACGTGGCAGTGTACAGACCTGACAGACTTCAGCAATATCGAGAGCCTTCTGAAAGATATCCGGCGGGATCAGCAGCGGAGGAAGAAATAAATGACAGGGGCGAAGTAATGGCAGACCCAATGCACCAACGATACCCGGGAACACGTCCGTTTCAGGATACAGAACGTGACCGGTTGCTGTTCAAAGGTCGTGAGGATGATGTGCAGCGCTTCTTGCATCTCGTCCTCGCTGAGCGGCTCGTTGTTCTCTTCTCGAAGTCCGGGGCCGGGAAATCATCACTGTTGAATGCAGGCGTTTCTCCCTCCTTGCGGGAACGAGGGTACGTTCCCATTCCCATTCGTCTGAATGACTCGCAGAAGCCGCTTATCGACTTGATTGACGGCCAGGTGCGGCAGGCGGCTGCGGATCGGCACCTTGAATTTGTGGCCGGCAATACATCTTCGCTTCTCGAATATATCAGAAGCTGTGAGTTCTGGGGAGCTGGCGATGTGCTGTTAACGCCTGTTCTGATATTCGATCAATTCGAGGAAATGTTTACTCTCGATTACTCGCGGGAACAGCAGAATGAATTCTTCCGACAACTCGCGAAACTAATCCAAGGTCACACACCTGGCTCGCCGGGACAGAAAACCGAGACGCAGACAAAGAAGGTTGCATCTACCCCTCCCGATGTCAAGGTTGTTCTCTCTCTCCGCGAAGAGTATCTGGCACATCTGGAGGAAATCCATGCCGATATTCCCTCGATCTTCCGGAACCGTTTCAGGCTTCGCTCGCTGACTCCGGCGCAAGCCCGAAGGGCAATAATCGAGCCTGCTTTGCTGGGAAATTCACAATTCGCATCCCGGCCCTTCACATACGAAGATCAGACTGTTGACGCGATGCTCGGTTTTCTGCAAAAGGGAGGGACTGAAATTGCAGAACGGCCGGGCGGATCAAGACGGCTCGTCCCGTGGGTTTTGGTCGGGTTAGGAATTGCCCTCTTCTCCTACATTTTTGATCCTGTGATCGGCACCCTCGGTGACAGCGTGATTTTTATGCGGCAGCCCGCCGTACTTTCTATTGGGATAGCGTTTGCATCGTTGATACTGGCATACTACTTTCCGCTCAAGCCCGTGTACGTCGTCACTGCGGCCCTTGTTTTCCAACTTGTAAATTTGGCAAGATACTGGTCGGCGGTGGGAGGGACTGACCTTTCCGTTGAATCGAAGATTATCTTGACAGCGCTTATCGGCGCATTTGCTTCGGGTTGGATTGCGTGGCTCCGCTGGCGGCAGTTTCCGAAGCCATTGAACGACAGCCGAACGGAACGGCAAGCGGAAATCGAGACTCCCCAAATTCAACTTCTCTGTCAGCACGTTGAACAAACGGTTCTCCGCAAACAGTCAAGGTATGAGACAGTATCGGTATCACTGCATGATCTCGGCGGTGAAGAAGGAATGCAAAACATCCTGCGGGATTTTTATCGGGTACAAATGAAGCAACTATCACCCGCACAATGGTGGGTAGCGCATACGCTTTGCGAAAACGGGCTCATCAGCATGTCGGGTCGGCGATTGAGTCTTGACGGCGAGTTCATTGCGGACAAGTACAAAGTATCGCGGGCGCTGTTGGATGAACTTATCGCGAAGCATCTCCTTCGTGCAGAATCCCGGCTGGGCAGTCATTACTACGAGTTGACGCATGATTCGTTGGTGAAGCCAATCCAGGAAGCGGCCCGTGAGCGACTCCGGCGCACACGGATCCTTCTGCTTCTCGGTGTTTGTTGCACGGTCTTGTTCTTCGTCGGAAAAGATCTGATGGAAAAAGCGAGCGCGGCGAAGGAGCTTGTCGAGGCGCGGAAGACGCTACGCACGGCTTCACTCATGCTTGATGAAATGAGACTCGGAAGTTCAGGGCATGATAGCATGGTAGTACTTCTCAGTCGAGTCGACTCCATACTGAGACGGCAGGATAGTGTGCTCGGTTTGGGTGCACTGGAACGCGGAGTGCCGCCTCCAAAACCGCCGGACGACCCTGTACGCACATCTCCGCAACCCGAAGAAAGGAGTAGGATTAGTGGCAGAATTGTGGACAACAGCAACCGCGGAATTGGGCAGGCTGTCATCGTTCTCGATGGAAATAGTTTTGTTTCTGATGCAAATGGAGCCTTCGCGATTGAAGACCTTCGCATGCAGAAATATCAATTGAGAATATCCCGCGAGGGATTTCGGGAAACGACACTTGTTGATATCGAACCGGGACGTGCCCTGTTGACCGTTCAGTTGGGGGCTGTTGAACGTGTGCAGCGGGAGCCGGTTATTGCCGGAAGTCTTGGCGGAAGAGTTGTGGATTCAGATAATGACGCCGTCGAAGGCGCTGTCGTTAATGTGGAAGGGTCGGCACGACGGCAAACGCAATCGGGCAGGGACGGGAGGTTTAGTCTGAACAATCTTCCGTATGGAATGTATCGGATGAAGGTTTCCGGTTTTGGATATGAGGAGTTGAGGAGAGAAGGAATCAACCTGAATACGCCTCGAATGGATCTGGGAAATCTCCGGATTCTGCAAACCATTGCCATGCCGGTCCTCCAGAATCCGAACGATGTCGTGGCCGAATATCCGCGTGAAGCGTTGGCCTCGCGAGTCAGCGGGTCGGTGAGAATCAGAGCCTTGATTGACCCGCAAGGCAACGTTGCCAATGTCCAGGTACTCGAAGGTGTTCACCCTCTTCTTGACTCAGCGGCTGTTCGCGCTGCCAGAAGAGGAATATTTCAGGGGGGCGGATACTGGAAAACCAAATACCCGTTCAGGCATCCGGCAAGCCAATGAACGTGACAGCATTACCTTCAACCATCAACAAAACAGGGAGAAATCACCATGCACAAAAGTATCATGTGTTGTACTCTGCTTCTTTCGGGCTTGCTGCTATTGCCCTCACACGTGACTGCGCAGGAAACAGAAAAAAGGTGGGTGTTCGGGGCACACGCAGGAGTGAACCTTTGGTTGACCGAGCTTGACAATGTTGTGGCCGGCGACGGCCTGGAAGTGATGCTCCGATACGGTGTTGCCCCATGGTTTTCGTTCGGCTTGCAGGCCGGATACGAGGAACTCAAGGCAAACAACAAACCGAACAACGTCCCGGGGCTTGCCGCGGATTATTTGAAGCTCCATGCCTTTCCGGCTTCATTTGTCGGGACGATACATTTGTTTCCGGGGAGTCGCGTTGCGCCCTTCATCTATGCCGGCATCGGAGGAATAGCATATCAACGTAAGGATGGCCTCGGGAATTTTGTCGACGGGCGGGGATTGAAGTTCTCGTATCATATTCCTGCGGGAGTCGGGATTGAAACGTTTCTCTTCAGCAACGTTGCTCTCATGGTTGAAGGAGGAATCCGGCTGATGGATGACAAAACCGACACCTTCTCGAAGAATTCGTTCGACTATTATCTCAATGCAAAAGGGGGCCTGAACTGGTACTTCAGCAGGAAGAAACCCTGTGACGGGATTGACGACTATAGCGACGATCCTGACAAAGACGGCTTGACCACCGATGAGGAACGAAAACTCGGAACAGATCCGTGCAATCCGGATACTGACAACGATGGCTTGTCGGATGGCGACGAAATATTCAAGTACAAAACTGACCCCATGAGATCAGATTCGGACGGCGACGGGCTTTCCGATTTTGACGAGATTTTCAAGTACAAGACCGATCCCATGATACCTGACACGGATGGCGACGGTCTTTCGGATGGCGACGAAGTGCTGCGGTACAAGACAGATCCTTTGAAAGCCGACACTGACGGCGATGGACTTTCAGACGGCGATGAAGTGCTGAAGTACAAAACGGATCCCCTCAAGGCCGATACCGACGGTGACGGACTCTCGGACGGTGCTGAAGTAATAAAATACAGAACTGATCCCTTGAAACCCGACACCGATGGTGACGGGTGTTCTGATGGTGACGAAGTGTTGAAATACAAGACCGACCCGCTCAAGAAAGATTGCGGCGCATTTGCCGTGCCGGAACCCGACCTGACAACAATTGAATTTGACCGGCGATTTGTTGTGGCGAATTTCGGGGTTGGGAGATCGTTGCTACCCGATACGTCAAGTTTGTTTACGGCCCTTACCATCCTCCGTCAAAATCCGGAGGTTGCGGTGATGATTACAGGGCATGCGGACACGACGGGTACCGACAGAATCAACGACAGGCTTTCCCTCGACAGGGCCGAAGTTGTGAAGACGTGGCTTGCACGACGAGGGATCGAACGTTCCCGAATGACAACGCAAGGCAAAGGAAGTCGTGAGCCTGTGGCGTCAAACAGCACTGTTGAAGGCCGGGCGAGGAACAGACGTGTTGAGATATACAAGAATAACTAAACAACTTGCCTGTTAAATCCGACGGCGCCGCCTCTGCAGTGATACAAAGGCGGCGTCTTGAATTCATTTCAGGACAATCGAGAAAATTGTATGCCCGACAAATCGTCCTATCATGATTGGCTGAAGAAAAATCTCGGCAGCCTGATTGACTCCCTCACTCTGACGGATCTCCAAAAGCGATTTCTCCATTCCCGCTGGCTGGATCAAGTGATGTGGATGGAAGCAAGTGCCAACAAGGCCCGTTCACGGTACTATGCCTTGCGAATGGTGACAATCATTGGTGGAGTATTGGTCCCTGCCCTGATTAGCCTGAATCTCGCCGGAGCCGCGGCGGATGTCATCAAATGGAGTACAGTCGGTATCAGCTTGCTCGTCGGCATGAGTGCTGCAATTGAAGAATTCTTCCATTTCGGCGAACGGTGGCGGCACTACCGCCGAAATGTGGAATCCCTGAAAACGACGGGATGGCTTTTCTTTCAACTCAGCGGGCCATTCAGCGCCGCCTCGCACGCCGAAGCCTATCGCTCGTTCGCTTCACACGTTGAAGAAATTCTTCAACAAGATGTGAACGTTTATATCGGCAAGGTTGTCCAAGAGGCTTCTGACAAGAAGGTTGATAATCGGCAGGGAGAGGTCGAATAGCGGGGGACTCATTCCCACTTCCGGCACAGGCCGGTTGGAGAACAATCCATAGCTGTGCATTCTCTCACAATATTCAAGGAGTCCCCGAATGAATCCTGCAATTCAAAAACTCGTTCAGCTCGCCGAAGCTGAAGTCGGCACGCGCGAGCAAGGCGGCAACAATCGCGGTACGCGTATCGAAATGACAGCACAACAGGCGACGGCGTCTGGCGAAAGAAGCGAAAACGTGAATTGACGAATTCGTATATCCGACTCTTCTAAAACTCAGGCAACTTCATGAGCGTTCACGTTTTTGTAGCGATGCCCTTCGGAGTGAAGGAGGGCATTGATTTCAACAGGGTGTATTCCGACCTGATCAAGCCTGCACTTGAATATGCAGGCTTTGATGTGTTCCGTGCAGACGAGGAAATCCGTGGTGGCAACATCCGGACGGATATGTTTCAGGAACTTCTGCTTGCGGATTTGGTTCTCGCAGACCTTTCCATCGACAATCCCAACGTGTGGTACGAGTTGGGCGTGCGTCATGCACTTCGATCACGCGGTGTCATACAGATTCAATCCGGCCGAACCTATACTCCGTTTGACATTTATACTGATCGTTCGTTGAGATATCATCTCAAGAACGGCGTTCCGGACCCGGACTTTCTTGAGGCTGACAAATCTGCGATTGCCGAAATGGCGAAGGAAACCCTCGCGTCATGGCGCGGGCGTAAAATCAGTCCGGTCTACCAGAACCTACGTTATCTCAAGGAACCGGACTGGAAGTCGCTGCACGTTGAGGAAGCAAACGAATTCTGGGAAGCGTTTGAAGGGTGGGAGAAGCGCATCAGGATTGCGATGAAGAAACAACAACCCGGTGACATCGTTACCTTGGCTGATGAAGCGCCGACACGCATTCTGCATTTGGAGGCGTACCGTTCGGCCGGGAATGCGCTTTTCAAGCTCGGCAAATTCTCGTTCGCCCTCGAACAAATCGAACGGGCACTCGAAATCGAGCCCGACGACAACGAAAGCCTTCGGAAGAAAGGAATACTGCTTGGCAGGTTGGGTCGCCACGAAGAGGCAAGTGTTCTTTTGGAAGGATTGATCAAAGCCTCTCCCGACGATGCAGAGACCGAAGCGCTTCTTGGCAGAGTCAAGAAGGATCAGTGGACAAAAGCCTGGCATACGGAAGGAAAGACCCCTGAAGCACTGCGCGAAGACGCAGCCTACGAAGATGCCTTGCTCCGTCAGTCAATGGAACAGTATCGGGAAGCGTTCATGCACGATCATGCCAACTACTTTGCGGGCATCAACGCCCTTACGCTTTCGTATCTTCTCAAACATCTCGTCGGAGGAAGCGACGATGATGCAGATCGTGAAGCGCTGGAGGGGGGAGTTCGCTGGGCAGTGCTCAGCGCCCTTGCAAAGGAGACTTCCGAATCTCCCGACTATTGGGCGCGAGTTTCCATGGGCGATCTTGAAGTGTTGAAGGGAAAATCTGACGCAATTGTCAAGGCGTACAAAAATGCCGTTTCGATAGCAGAAAAAGATTGGTTCGCGCTCGACTCGTCCCGGCAACAGCTCGTCCTGCTTCAGCAACTGGGCTTCAGGCCTGCTGAAGTGGACGCCGCGCTTGCGGTTTTCACGCGGGAATTGGATCGATTGAGCCCGCCGTGGAGTCCGCGTACTGTAATTCTGTTTTCCGGCCACATGATCGATGCACCCGACCGGCCCACCCCGCGGTTCCCGCCAAGCAAAAAGGACTCGGTTACCGCGGCAATTGCCGCAACACTCGAAGAATTGAATGCCGGACCCGGCGATTTGGCGATTTGCAGCGGCGCTTGTGGCGGTGACCTCTTGTTTGATGAAGCATGTTTGGCGCGAGGTTCCCGGCTCGAACTACGACTACCATTTGCCGAACCGGAATTTCTTCAACGCTCGGTGAGCTTTGCAGGCGAAGAGTGGAGCAAAAAATTCTTCGAAGTGAAGGCTCACCCCAATGCGAAAGTCCTGTTCATGCTGGAAGAACTCGGCCCGTCTGCCAAAAACCAAAGCCCGTTTGCGCGCAACAATGTCTGGCAGTTGTACACGGCACTTTCGCATGGCCCTGAGAAACTGACCTGTATTTGTTTGTGGGATGGAAAGGGTGGAGACGGCCCGGGCGGGACCCAACATATGATTCAGGAAGCGAAGAAGCGATCCGGGAGGATCCGGATTCTGGACATCAATACTCTCTAAGGAATATCATGACAGCACAAGAACGGATCGCCGCTCCGGGCCCGAAGAAGATTCTCGCATTGGACGGCGGAGGAATAAGAGGGATTCTCACCATTGAAATTCTTGCTGCAATCGAAAAGACATTGCGGGAACGGCAAAGCACAAGAGACATGGTTCTCTCCGACTATTTTGATTTTGTGGCGGGGACAAGCACAGGCGCCATTATTTCCACGTGCATCTCACTGGGCATGTCGGTAGATGCAATCCGGAAATTCTATATCGACAGCGGCGCGGAGATGTTTGACAAGGCGTTCTTTCTCAAGCTTCTTCATCACAAGTACAATGATGAGAAGTTGCGAGGGAAGCTCCAGGAAGTGATTGGAAAAGACACGACTCTCGGCTCGGACAAGCTGAGAACATTGCTTCTGCTGGTGATGCGCAACGCAACCACGGATTCCCCATGGCTTGTGACGAACAACCCTGCTGCAAAGTACAATCGGCTTGAACGACGGCAAAACCCGGGCGACTGCAATCTTGATATCCCTCTCTGGCAACTCGTTCGGGCAAGCACGGCGGCACCGGTATTTTTTCCTCCGGAAGAAGTTCAGGTGGGGAAGAAGAAATTCATCTTTGTCGATGGGGGAATCACAACCTATAACAACCCGTCGTTTGCGGCTTTCCTCACCGCTACGGTTGAGCCGTACAACGTGAACTGGAAAACGGGGGAGCAGGAAATGCTTGTTGTCTCCGTCGGAACGGGTGTATCACCGGATGCAAATGAGAATCTCGACGCATCCGACATGAACCTCGTGTATAATGCGAGTCGCATTCCTGCTGCGTTGATGTTCGCAGCCTCGAGCGAACAAGATCTCCTGTGCCGGACGTTTGGCCGTTGTGTTTCGGGAATGCCTATTGATCGTGAAGTCGGCGATATGATTGACAAGCGGGGTCCCGTTCACCCGAAGCTCTTTACATACATGCGATTCAACGCCGAGCTCTCAAAGCAGGGTCTGCATGATCTTGAACTTGCCGATATCAATCCGAAAGATGTTCAGAAGATGGACTCGGTGGAACACATCGACAAGCTTCAACGTGTGGGGAGGGCGGTTGGGAACAAGTTTGTACGGCCAGAGTGTTTCTCAGGTTTTCTGCAATGAACTGCGTTCACTCCCTGACCGTTAGCGTCTTATTCTGAATGAGCCGAAATCAATCAGCGAATCACTAAGAAACTGGCCATCAAACCTTGCAGTACCCGAAGGGCGTTGAATTGTGATCGAAATGTTCCTGTTGCTGAAGGAACCTGTCAGGTTGGAGACGGTTGAGTTCAACGTCTCAGTACCGGTAAAGATGCCAGTACTCACATTGATATTGCTCGAGTCGGCGTTAAAATCAAATGTATGATTGGGGTCGGCGGTGTTTGTCCAGAATGCGCCGTTTATGGGCGGTATGTAAGTTAAGTCGGCCGGTGCCGGGTCGTTCGTTGTGCAGCTCGCCAGGACAATAATTGCACTTGCAAAAATTGCCACCATACAATTCACGTTACGCATATCAGCCTCATTGATGTGTTCGAAATCCCCCCCGTGCTTATTGCTTGAGCTTTGCGAGCAGAGCGTCGGTTTCATCATCAAGAAGTTGGAGTTTTGAATTCAAAGACTCCACCCGCCGGGCTGTTGTCTGTTTGATTTCCGTTCGTATCCGCTCGACGTCGCGCCTGTCGGTAATCCTCTTGTTGTTGATGTCCATGACCATCACAAACATTTCGTTGAAAACGAAAACATCATTGCGGTGGATGTCTTCAAGGGCAAATCGCAGGAGTTTTTCGGTCAGGAGTGTAAGTTCCTGATTCTGCCAAACGGCTTCAATCTCTTCAATGATGGCGTTTTGATTGATAGTGAGGCTGTCGTGCATTTGGTTATAGGCAACGACGGTGGCTGCGAGTTCCTCTTCGACGCGTTTGTTACCGTGGGCGAGTTCGGGCAAGTATCCGCACAGCGTGTTGAGTTTCTGTGTGCGGACGGAGAATTCCCTCAATACTCTGGAGATGCGTAAAAACGATTTTCTCCGCTCACTCTCCGCATCCGGCGGCCGCGGTTTTTTTGCTATGTTCTCTACAAGTTCCTCCATCTTCTTTTCCCTGCTGCCGGCATCATTCACAAGTCCGCGGGGCATACGAATGCTCCAGACCTTGATGGTATTGTCGAAGTTCTGAAACGTAACTGCTATCCGGTACTCGCCGCTGCTCGTGTCGTCATACACCTCACCGAAAACCACCGTGTTGGCATCGTATGCCTTAAGTGTGTCCAGCGTTGCTTGTGAAACCCCGTCGAGCCGGTGAATAGCCGTTTCATTGTCCCGGTGTGCAATCAGCCGTGCAAAGTTCCGCCGTTCAAGAACCCGGCAGAATCCCTGTTGTGCCAGCTTCTCTTCAAACTCTATCGTGAAACGTTGTGTAATCAGATTTCTTTGGCCGCTCCGCGTCGTAAAATCCCATACATAGCACCGGATGGAATCTGGTGGCGTGGCACTGGCCGTATCAGATAGGCCCGACAGCAGGATGAATAGGAGGAAGCGTGCGACTTGTTTCATTCTTACTGTAAGCATGGCCGGATACTCTTGTCACTATCAACCAACACGTTCGTTGTGCACGTACGGAATTGATTCTTCAAAACAACCTTCTGGCCTGTTTCGCGCTCTTCCATTCGCAAAACAACAAAGCTGAGTCCTTCTTCAATCACGTCGGCAAATTTTCCGTCAACGGTGATATCGGCATTATGCAGGTCGGAAGGGATTTCAAGAGTGATGCGATGGAAGCGTTTCGGGTTTGTGAAATAGACTTCCGGGCGGGGAGGAATGTTGACGGTCGAGTCGGCCTTCTTTGGTTCTTCAGTGGCTGACTTCCCGTTCTTCGCTGTAGGTGAGTCGGGTTCGCGGTAGTATTGCCAGAAGCCGAGCGCAATAATCAGAAGGGCAATAATGAATCCGAAGTTGATGACACGTTTTGCTAACTCGGCGGCAGCTTTCTTGGAAATTTGGGGGAGAATTCCGGTTTTGAGAAGCGCCGTGAGAATGCCGAAGAATAGCAGTACGACGAAGCCAATCAACACAAGTGGGTGTTGGAGGAAGGGTGCGACATCCTTGAAAGATTGAAGGAATTCCATGTCGGCGTTCCTTGGTCCGGCGTCGGGATGAATTGTGAATGAGCAGAAATACTGACCTGAATAATCAAAGATCGGTAACAAAAAGCAAGGCGTTGAATCTAGTTCCCGAATAGCGTATCTTGTTTGCGCAAAGAACGACACGGGGCGTAGCGCAGCCCGGCTAGCGCGCTTGGTTCGGGACCAAGAGGTCGGGGGTTCAAATCCCCCCGCCCCGACAAAGAAGGCTCAGAGAAATCTGGGCCTTTTGCATTTTGCGGTATCCATGTTTGTATCTTCTCGCATCATCTCCTCTGATATTTTTCTGACAGCCTCATGACATTTTTCTGACAACTCCCTTTTCCGGTTGATATATGTTGGTGTTGCAATTTTCACCAATAGTTTCAATCACAAAAAATACAAGGAGTTCGTCATGAAAACACGACAGAATCCAATCGGTGTGGTGGCACGAGTATTCTTCTTGCCAATGTGGATGTTTCTCTCAGGTTGCAGCTTGATTGGTTTCGGCATCGGGGCGGCAATTGATGGCGGAAAACCCGACAAGGAAACAGTGCTGCCGGAGAGCTCACCCGGTCTGGCTGTTGGTCAACCTGTTCGGATTACAAGGGTTGACTCGACATCGGTTGAAGGAATGTACGAGGGTGTCACGAATCTTGACTCGGTGAAATATGCCGAACGATATGGTGGATTTACTGCAACCGCCGGCGGAGAATCTGCATTCCCCAAATTGGGAGAGACACTTGATCTCTACACGGTATCCGGGAAGTTGGGAGGAGAATACAGATTTCGAGGTTTTGGATTCGGGACACTGCAAGTTGCAGTGATCACCGATGATGGGAACAGTTTGGCTCAGTTGACCTTCTCGCAGTTGGTCAGAGTTACGGATCGTCAAGGGGATGAGTTTGATCTCAGCAGATTCGCGAGACTCAGCGATGAGGGGCGGCTTCCGCGAAACGTTGCGTTAGCGCTCACAACAGGGATCGGCGGAATGCAAGTTCCGTTCGATGATGTTGCACGGATTGAAGTAAACAACTCCAAGAATGCAAAGTGGATTGGCGGGGGAATCGGGCTTGCCCTTGATATTGCGTACTTGGTTGCCGCTTCCATCGCTTTCGATCGCTGGGGCAGGGATGAGGGGTGGTTACTGGGATGGAACCCTGGACGATAGTGTCAGAAGTCTTGTCCCGCCTGTTGGCAATTAGTTGAAGTCTATTCATCTGCTCAACTCGTGTCGTAGCGCAGTGCACAGTTCATCTATGTGCCTGCGCTCGACAATTAGAGGCGGAAGAAACCGCAGGACATTCCCGTGCGTGCAGTTGATAATGATGCGTCTCTCTAACAGTCTGTCGACAATTGGCTTTCCCGCGAATGTCAGTTCAACGCCAACCATCAGCCCTTTGCCGCGTACATCCCTGAGAATGTTCGGCATTTCTGCCTGCAATGCCCGCAGTTGTTCGATGAAGTAGGCGCCCGTTTCGGCAGCGTTTTTCATCAATCCGTTCTTCACAATCTCGTGCAATACCACTTTTCCTGCCGCGCACGCGACAGGGTTACCGCCGAATGTTGTGCCGTGATTGCCGGGCTTCAGCACTTCTGACAATTCTTCAGTTACCAGAATTGCGCCAAGCGGCAAACCGCCGCCGAGAGGTTTTGCGAGCGTAACGATATCGGGCTTGAGGTCATAGTGTTCAGCAGCTAAGAACTTTCCCGTTCTTCCTATGCCGGATTGAACTTCGTCAGCGATAATGAGGAAACCGAACTGCTTCTTGAGTTCTTTCAGTCGTTCGGCAAACTCATGACTCAGTTCGTGTATTCCACCCTCTCCCTGAATGATCTCAAGAAAGACGGCAGCCACCTTTTCCGAAACGGCGGCATTCAACTGCTCAACATCGTTGAACGTGATATTGGCACAACCGCTGAGGAATGGCCCGAACCCGTCGCGATAATCGGTGTTTGTCATCATCGAAAGTGCCCCCATCGTCCGGCCGTGGAAGCTCTCCTGCATCGTGATGATCTCAGAACGGCCGTTGGCGCTTCCCCATTTCCGCGCAAGCTTCAACGCGCCTTCGCTCGCCTCTGCGCCGCTGTTGCAGAAAAAGACGTTGCTGTAACCCGTTATGGTTCCAAGCGTTTCGGCAAGTTCAATCTGCGGCTCTTGGAGAAAGTAGTTTGAAATGTGAATGTACTCCTCAGCCTGCATGCGGATTGCGCTGACGAGCCCTGTGTGTCCGTAGCCGAGCGCGTTGACCGCGACCCCGCCGAGAAAATCGAGGTATGCGTTACCGTTTTTGTCGTAGAGGTACATTCCTTTTCCCCGGACAATCTCGACAGGGAGTCGTTTGTAGGTATGAAGAAATGCAGATTGCTCGCGTTCGGCCAGCGTCATGAGGGCTCCCGGAAAATCGTTGCAGAAAAGACTTGCATAATTATACGAGAAAATGTATAATCATGCAATTTGGTTCTGACCCGTTGGCGGGCAGAAGAATGTGTTCTCGCAAATGCAAAGAATGCCGCGTTCATTGATACGTATCGGGGTTGTCGGCGCGTCAGGATATTCGGGTCTTGAGTTGCTCAAGCTGTTGCTCGGGCATCCCAAAGTACAGATTGTCCGGTTGTTCGGCAACTCGTCTGCCGGAAAAAGGATCGATGCGGTTCATCCTTCACTCCGCAATATTCTACCCCTCGAAATTCAGGAGTTCAGCGAAGTATCATTGCAGGGGATCGATCTGCTTCTCTTTGCTCTCCCGTCCGGCCAGGCGATGTCGGTGGTACCTCAGGCTCTCGCTGCAGGAACAAGAGTGATAGATTTGGGCGGGGATTTCCGCCTTTCCGATTCGGCGATCTACCGACAATATTACGCGCATCACCATACAGCTCCGGAGTTGCTTACTCAGGCAGTCTATGGATTGACGGAATGGAATTGTGAGAAGATACAGAAAGCCAGACTTGTGGCAAATCCGGGCTGCTACCCGACAAGTATTCTTCTTCCCCTCATTCCGTTGCTGAAGTCAGATGTTATTGAGTCCTCGTCCATTGCCATCACGGCCTACAGCGGCACGTCGGGTGCAGGGAAGTCGGTGACGGAGAAGATGATGTTTACGGAAGTGAACGAAAGCGTGCGGGCGTACAAGGTCGGTACTCATCAGCATATTCCTGAAATCCATCAATACCTTAGAGTGTTTGGCGGATCAGAGGTTTCGTTCTCATTTGTGCCGCATTTGCTTCCGGTGAGCCGCGGCATCTATACAACAATTCATGCAGTACTGAACGAAGGAACTGGCGAAGAAGAGATCGCCGAAGCGCTGCATTCGTGTTACGATGCATCCCGCTTTGTTCGAATCGTCTCGCCCGATCTACCCGAAATGAAAAACGTTGAGCACACGAATTTCTGTGATATCGGTTTTTCAGTTGAAGGAAATAGTCTCATCCTCCTTTCCACAATTGACAATCTCGGCAAAGGGGCCGCGGGACAAGCAGTGCAGAACATGAATGTTATGTTCGATCTACCACAATCGGAAGGATTATTGCCATGCTACCAGCATTAGAGAACGAAGCACTTGTAGCGACTGAAGAGAGAGGCGGCACACTTCCCAAAGGGTTCCGGGCTGCTGGTGTGCATTGCGGGATCAAGCGCATGAAAAAAGATCTTGCCCTCATCGTGTCCGACGTTCCTGCAACGGCAGCCGCAGTGTTCACGCTGAACAAAGTGCAAGCCGCGCCGATTGTTCTGAGTAAGCAACATTTTGCAACGCGCAGTAAGTTCCGCGCAATCATCATCAACAGCGGCAATGCCAACGCATGCACAGGAGAAAAGGGATTCGAGGCTGCATGCGCAATGGCTCAAACGGCGGCGGAGGTTCTTGGCGTGGATCCTTCCGAAGTCTTTGTTGCATCAACAGGTGTGATTGGCGAGCCGTTGCCGGTCGGGAAAGTTGTCAGCGGAATCAGAACAGCCGCTGCGCTGTTGAGCGCAGAGGAGCAGCACAGCGCTGCAGAGGCAATCATGACAACCGATACGTTTGTGAAATCGGCTTCGGCAACGTTCGAGATTGACGGGAAAGAAGTGAACATCGGCGGCATTGCAAAAGGCTCCGGCATGATTCATCCGAACATGGCGACGATGCTCGGCTTCATCACCACCGACGCGGCAATTGAGCGCAATGCATTCCAGGGGCTGTTGAAAGCAACCGTGGACAGAACATTCAACCGTATTGTGGTTGACGGTGATACGAGCACAAACGACATGGTGGTGGCGCTGGCGAACGGAGAGGCCGGCACAAATCCGCTGCAACCCGGCACCTCCTCATTCAACCGGTTCGCTGAGCAATTCGAGAACGTATTGCGCAAACTCGCGCTTGATATTGTGCGTGATGGCGAAGGAGCAACAAAGCTCGTCGAGATTCGTGTTGAAGGCGCCTTGAGCAACGGGGATGCGGTAAAGGCGGCAAAAGCCGTTGCGCTATCTCCTCTTGTAAAAACGGCGATTCATGGCGAAGACGCAAATTGGGGGAGAATCATCGCCGCTGTCGGGTATTCCGGAATTGATTTCAACCCTCCGGAGTGTGAAATCACAATCAACAACATGCCGATTCTCCGAAAGAACTTTGCCGTCACACGTTCAAATCATGAATCAAACAAAAGTCTCAAGAGTGATTTTATCGAGATGACCATCGCGCTGCACCGGGGAGACAAATCGGCAACGGTCTGGACGTGTGACTTCTCAGAACAATACGTCGCGATAAACGGGAGTTACCGGTCGTGAATTCTGCCGAACTCCGCAAGGAGGATGTGCTGGTTGAGGCACTGCCGTATATTCAGCAGTTTGAACGGACCACGTTCGTGATTAAGTACGGCGGCGCGGCAATGGAAGATGAGCAACTGAAACAAATGGTTTCACAAGATGTTACCTTGCTGCGAAAAATCGGCATTGATGTGGTTGTTGTTCACGGTGGCGGGAAAGAAATTACATCTCTTGCAGGCCGGTTGAATCTTGAAACCACATTCGTGAACGGGCAGCGCTACACAGATGAGGAGATGCGGGATGTTGTGCAAATGGTGCTTGCAGGACTCATCAACAAGGATATAGTCCGGCGAATCAATATGCACAGCGGCAACGCAATCGGCTTAAGCGGAATTGATGCTAAGCTGCTTACGGTAAAACGGTATGATCGTGAAGATCTCGGTTTTGTGGGGGAGATAACGAATGTCAATGTATCGTTCCTCCGCTCGATGCTGGGTGATGGCTGTTTGCCCGTGATCGCCCCTCTCGGTGTAGATGGTGAAGGAACAGTCTACAATATCAACGCCGATATTGCCGCGGCGGAAATTGCAAAAGCGCTGGTTGCGACGAAACTGATTTACTTGACCGATGTTGAAGGCATACGAGCCGGTTCGGATTTGCTGAAATGCCTCTCTGAATCCGAGGCAGAGAATCTTATTCACAACACCACCATCAACGGGGGGATGATACCCAAAGTCGAATCGGCGCTTGATGCCTTGAAAGCCGGAGTGGGGAAGGTGCACATCATTAACGGCAAGACCCGGCATGCGTTACTGCTTGAGATTTTTACGACTGAGGGAGTCGGGACGGAAATCGTGCATCAAAACGGAACTCGATAATGAACAAGGGCGACATTCACAAGCGGCACGCAGCTATCAAATCTCTCATTTCATCAAAAGATATATCGAATCAGACAGAATTGGTGAAGGATTTGAAAGCGAAAAAGATCGATGTTACTCAAGCTACGCTTTCACGAGATCTGGCTGAACTCGGCATCATCCGAATGCCGACGGAACATGGTTACCGCTATGAAATCCGGACTGCAAGTCCCGAGCCGGTATTACGGGGCTTTACGGCGGAGGAAGTGATTTCAGTCGATTCAAACGAAAATCTGATTGTGATCAAGACATTTCCCGGCAGGGCGCAAGGTGTCGCGTTCCTTCTCGACAGCAAAAGAGATCCGGAAATTCTGGGAACGATTGCAGGCGATGATACGATTGTCGTCATTCCCAAATCCATCAAACGAATCAAAAAGACAATCAACAACATCTCACACTATTTGGGGCTGAGCTAAATGGCAAAGCAAAAAATCGTTGTGGCATACTCCGGCGGGCTCGACACGTCGGTGATGGTTCATTGGCTGAAGAACCATTACGATGCCGAGATTATCACGTGCACGGGAAATCTCGGACAAACAAAGGAAACGGCATCCCTGAAAGAGAAGGCTCGTTCCGCGGGAGCTTCTAAAGTCTACTACATAGATTTGCGGCGCGAGTTTCTCGAGAGCTACGCGTTTCCCGCGTTGCAGGCGGGAGCCCTGTATGAAGAGGCGTACCCGATGGCAACGTCGATTGGCCGTCCGCTGCTTGCAAAGACGATGGTCGAAATTGCCCGCAAGGAGGGTGCGACAATGATTGCCCACGGTTGCACGGGAAAAGGCAACGATCAGGTTCGATTTGAAGTCTCGATTGGCGCGCTTGCGCCGGATATTCAGGTGATTGCTCCGTTGAGATCGTGGGAGTTCAAATCTCGTGAAGAGGAAATTGAGTACGCAGCGGCAAACGGCATTCCGGTTTCAGCGACAGTAAAGAGTCCATATTCGATTGATGAAAATCTTTGGGGAATAAGCATCGAATGCGGCGTTCTTGAGGATCCGATGGTTGAACCGCCGCTCGATGCATTTCAATCAACCGCCTCTCCCGAACTTGCGCCTGATGAATCCGACGAAGTGACGATTGGCTTTGAGAGAGGAATTCCTGTCAGCATTGATGGCAGGGAAATGGACGGCATCTCTCTTGTCGAATTTCTCAATTCGCTTGGTGCACGCAATGCAATCGGACGGCTCGATCTGATCGAGAACCGGCTCGTCGGCATCAAATCGCGTGAGGTGTATGAAGCGCCGGCGGCGACGATTCTCCATTTTGCGCATAAAGAACTTGAGCGGCTGACGCTTGACAAAGGCGTTGCTCAATACAAGTTTCTGGTTGCGCACGAATATGCCAATCTGATCTACAACGGGTTGTGGCACTCGCCGCTACGGGAAGCGCTTGCCGCGTTTGTGGCGAAAACTCAGGAACGAGTCAGCGGCGCCGTAAAAGTCAGGCTCTACAAAGGAACAATCCGCGTCATTGCCCGAACTTCGCCCTATTCACTGTATGATTCAAAACTCGCAACGTACACTGCGGAAGATCAGTTTGATCATACAGCCTCTGAAGGTTTCATCAAAATTTACGGGTTGCCATTGAAAACCTACAACCGTGTCGGCGGGAATAATCCTCCCAACGGCAAGAAGAACGGACAACCGGTGGGGAAGTATGCCACTGTGGAATAGCCGTTTCCGAAAGCCGCTTAACGACGAGGTATTGAAGTTCACCTCATCCATTGAGATCGACAAGCGATTATACAACGACGATATTGACGGGAGTATTGCCCACGTCCGGATGTTGATGAAGAAGAAGATTGTCTCAATCGCAGACGGGAAGGCGATTCAGCGCGGCCTTGAACGCATTCGAAAGGAAATCGGCTCGGGCAAGTTCAAGATCAATTGGCGTGACGAAGATGTTCATACACTGATTGAAGAACGGCTTGTCCGTTTGATTGGTGTGAGAGGAAAGAGACTCCACGCTGGACGAAGCAGGAATGACCAGGTGTCACTTGATGAACGGCTCTATCTCCGGAAAAAGATTCAGGAGATAGGAAAACGAATCAAAGCCTTGCAACTGACTCTTCTGTCGCAAGCCGAATCTCACAAGAAGACGATCGTACCCGGCTATACACACTTGCAGCGGGCACAGCCGATTCTCTTTGCTCATCATCTCCTCGCCTACGTTTCCATGTTTCACCGCGACGCTGAGAGATTCAGAGATTGCGGAAAACGCAACAACCGCTCGACGCTGGGCGCAGCCGCCTTTGCCGGCACCTCGCTTACCATAGACAGAAGAATGACAGCCCGACTCATGGGGTTCGACGGAATTGTTGAGAATAGTATCGATGCCGTGAGCGACAGGGATTTCATGATTGAGTTCATCAGCGCCTGCGCAATCACGATGATGCATCTCAGCCGGCTTTCCGAGGAGATGGTGTTGTGGTGTTCACAAGAATTCGGCTTTGCCCGACTCGATGATGCGTTTGCAACAGGCAGCAGTCTCATGCCGCAGAAGAAGAACCCGGATATCCCGGAGTTGATTCGCGGCAAAACCGGAAGAGTATACGGCAGCTTAGTGGGTCTTCTTACCGTCATGAAGGCTTTGCCGCTCGCTTACAATCGCGATATGCAAGAGGACAAGGTTCATCTTTTTGAGACCGTTGATACAACAGAAGATTCTCTGCGGATTGCAGCTCTCATGATGAAGAATACAGTCTTTCGCCCGGATGGATTCGAAAGGCAATTGAAGGGAGACTTCACGCTCGCAACAGATCTTGCCGAGTACCTTGTTCGAAAGGGCGTTCCGTTCAGACGTGCACATTCGGCAGTCGGGAATCTGGTTGCGCTCTGCGACGATCGGCGATGTTTGTTGCACGAGTTGTCGCTCAACGACTACAAAAAAGCAACTCCATCGTTCAAGGAAGATGTATTCCAGTTGCTTCATGCCGGCGCAAGTGTCAAGGGCAAGCGTTCCGAGGGCAGTACATCACCTGATGAAGTAGAGAAGGCGCTGCGTCGATGGAAGAAACGGCTCAAATAGAGGATGATTCGAAATATGTGAATGTTTGAATTTCTTGTTGACAAAGCCCCCCCTCTTTCCTACATTTAATCACCATCATTAAGTTACGTTCACACCATCAAGACCCATCGCACGTTACGCAAATCAGCCCGGTCACGAAAGTGTTACGTGCACGGTCGAGGGTCACAGAAGTACAAACAAACAACCGGTGTGGCGCCATGATGCGCGGATCGAAAACCTTCACACAATCTTCATCATAAACAACTTGGTCGCTATTACGCTATGCGAACTCACACACGCAAACCCTTCTATTGGCTGACGTCCCTTCTCGTCGCCGTTGCGATGTTCGGGATATCATGCCAGCAATACGAGTATTCGTCGCCCGGTCCGGGAATTCTTGAACTCAGATTGGCGGTAAAGAATACACGGGAGAATATTATTCCGTTCAATGATTTCAGTTTTTTGAATATCGTCATCAGGGACATGGCGGTGTTGCGAAACGACGGAACGTATCTGATTGTCTTGGCTGATCTTCAAGCCATTCAGCGCAAAGAGAATGGGGACACGCTGAATTGCATTACTTTTGCAGCAAGAGACTCTCAAATCGTCTTGGGACAGGTATACGCGCCTCCCGGCACATATGTGGGTCTGGGACTTGACAAAATGACTGCTGTTGTTCACGACCCGTTCTTGCTGAGGTTTGATGGCAACCGGTATACTCCCATTGCAATCCTTGATGTGGGTTCTGCTCAGAAATTCACGATGCTCGCCCCGCCTCCGCCGTTTGAGGTGAGAGAGTCGCGAAAGACGATCGTCACATTTACCCTTGATCTGGATCAGTCGATGCCACGCAGAACGGAGTGGTTTGAGTGGGTGGCACCGTTGGTGTATATATCCTCAATTCAATATTTATAGTTACAGCCAAAGAGTTCGAAGCGCTATGAATAGTACATCTCCGCAATCTCGATTTGTTCCGAAGCCGCGAACAGTGTTGCTGGCCGTACTTCTTACGGGAGTGATGCTTGGCCTGTGGAACTGCAACTATCCGGATACGCCTGCTGCAGGCAATTCGCTGCCAACTACCCGGTTGGCAAATGTGCCGGCAAACGACACGATTGCCCAATACATCAGCTTGGGCGTCATTCCGGAAATAACCCTCTTCTGGCTCGGCGATGATCCGGATGGATATGTTGTTGCGTACAGGTATCGCTGGATTGACTTTTTCAACGGACAACAACGTCCTCAGCCATTCCATACGGTGCTCAATCTTGTCAGCATTGGTCCTACACCGCTTGAACGTATGATGCTTGTGAAGGGCAATCAAAATTCGATTCCCAATATCTACACGTTCTTTGCGACACTGACAAATCAAGACGGTGATCTGATTAGCGCAATAGGCGATTCGTTGGCGACAGGCCGAACATTTGCCGTTCCGTACAAGACCGGCATCGTGGTTGGCGACTCCGTGTCAGGTGCGGATTCCGTTATCCATCGCTCGCCGACGACAGGACGTTTCATCTTTGACTCTCCGGCAGACAGCAACATGCATCGTTTCGAGGTTGCATCGATTGATAATAATGGCGGTATCGACCCGAACCCTGCACACGTGAATTTCTGGACATTGCGTTCGCCGGCACCACTCGTGACGGTTACAGCGCCCGTGGTGAATACACAGATAAGCGCAGGACTGGCTGATACCAATCAGATTGCGATCAGACATGCGACCGATCGATTCCCCGGGCTGAGGATTGACTTTAGTGCAATAGACTTCAGCACCGATGAACGTGTGTTCTCCTGGGCGGTGGATGATACGCTTGACCCTGCGAGTTGGTCGCCGTGGAGCGAGAATACGTTTGCGCTTGTAACAGCCTCGTCTTTCAAGCCGATTGTTACGGGCTGGCACAATTTCTACGTCCGTGCCAAGAACCGGTGGGGTGTGCTAAGCAATATCGCCACCTACATGCACTCGACAGGGCAGGGCAGCTTCAAGGCGACGATTGTGGCAATTGACAGCATCGGGTATGTGCCTCGAATTCTGGTGATCAATTCGGCACCGCCGCCAAGCGGGTCTGTGCCTTGGGGAATCGACACAACGGCGAGCAGAAACTACTATTCAGGGATTCTTGATGCAGTAGGGAAGTCAGGGAAGTATGATATTTGGACTGTTGCCGGTCGCCCGATTGCCAGTGCATTTCCAAGCGTCATCACGTTAGGTCAATACTCGACAGTCATACTCTTAATGGATCAGAAACTGCCCGCAATCGGCGGGGCTGTGTATCAGTTTGACCCGACGCGTCAAACCAACATGAGGAGGTACCTCACAGCGGGCGGAAATCTGATCTTCAGTGGTCCGGTGAACTACATTACTGCTATTCAGAACTTCGAGCCATGGTCGGTTGAGATATTCCATACACTTCCGTCTCCCCCTGCGTATCCTCAACGCATGAACAACAATCTCGATTTCAGGGGTACGAGGGGGCACAATGGCTATCCCGACTTGACGATAGACCCCTCAAAGTTGCCGGCTGACTCGCTTGGTTCTCTCCGGCAGATCATAGTCAACATTCCCGCCGGATTCGGCGAGACGATAGGGTGGTTCAATTCGAGAACCAGCGACCCGGTATGGAATAATACTCCTGTGGGTATTCGTTTCCTTGCGCCCCCTCCACAACTTCCCGCGCGGCGAACGTATTCAGTTGTTCACTTTGGTTTCCCGCTGTATTATGTTGAACAGGCTTCCGCCACACAAGCCATGCAAAAAGCTCTCACAGACGTACATGAATTGCCATGATGACGAACTTATTCTCTTCGAAACAGGAGGGGCTCTCAATGAAATTCCTACGGAAAGCTGCGTTTGTTCTTCTGTCTATCAGTGTTGTGTGGAGAGGGTACGCGGGTACTACGGGAGCCCTTGCAGGAAAAGTAACCGACGTGTCAACAGGTGAACCACTCCCCGGTGTCAACATTGTGGTTGTGGGAAGCGGACGCGGCGGCGTCACCAACACGAAAGGTGAGTTTTCCATCACCGGTATTACGGAAGGTTCGTACGTTCTTCGTGCCTCGCTTATCGGGTATAAAGCGATGGAAACGCAGAAAGTGCAGATCGATGCTGACCAGACAACCGTGTTCAATTTCCGGCTGGCGAGCACCGATATCGAAGTGGAAGGCGTCACGGCATTTGGCGAAAGGCCAATCGTTGACGTTCGCAAGCTTTCAGGCGACCAGACCTTCAGCAAAGACAAAATCGAGCAATTACCCAACCTGAAGGGTGTTGAGGATGTGCTGACGCTTCAGGCCGGCGTAGTGAAGTTTGGCAACCAATTGTTCCTCCGTGGTGGTAGGGCGAACGAAACACAGATCCTTATTGACGGCGTGCCGGTGAGCAATGTGGGCGGTGGCGGTACGGCAACGGGAACGAGCAGCGCAAATGAGCAATTGCAACAATTGTACTCGGGAACCGGCACAGCGGGAGGTGGGGCATTGTCCGTGGCGGCAAACGCTATTCAGTCTGTTAGCGTTTCCAGCAGCGGCCTCGATGCCGAATACGGAAACGCGCAGTCGGGTGTGGTGAATATCACGACAAAGGCCGGTGGAGAAAGATATTCTGCTTCCGGTCAATTTCGAACGGATGGTATTTCAGCAGGCGGCGGTCAAAACGAACGTTACTATTCCGCCAATCTCGGTGGCCCGGAGCCCATCACGTCATATCTGCTTCCGTCAATGGGAGTAGAGGTGCCGGGCAAACTCTCATTCTTCATGAGTGCCGACTTTAACCAGCAGGATGGCGCATACAAGTTCAATCAAGATCAGTTTTATAATCCCCAGCGCCGGAAGGTGAAGTTTGGCGGAATTTTTGGCGGACTGTTGGGCGGTTTGGGGTTCAATTACACAGACAAACAATCCAACACATATTCATTTAACACCAAATTGTCGTATGCAGTCGGGGAGAGCGACCAGTTCTCTTATAGCTATCGTGCAAACATCGAATCGCGGCGGTCGCTTTACGGCAATTACAGTTGGCGGGATTTGTCGGATTCCTTGGGTACACGGCTGCGGCTTAATACGCAGAATGTTGTTCAGTGGACCCACATTATTGGTTTGAATACTCTTCTGCGGGGATTTGTCAGTCGGCAAGAGACACAGGAAGAATACACAATTGGAGACCTGAATCCCGCGCAATATTCCACTGTGACAAATCTCTCCGACCGCGACCCGAACCAGGATGGGTTCAACGATCTCGGAACCGGACAAAGCTGGAGCAGCAACAATACGGTATTGTGGAACGCAAAATTCGACTACAGCAGTCAAGTTCACGAATTGCATTATTTGAAAACCGGTATCGAGTACTTCTACGAACAGTTGCGCGGAACAAGTATTTCCTTCCCGCAAGCACCGTTCGGTGAACGACGGCGTGCAGACAGCCTGAGTGGTGGAGTAGGTTTATATCCGGGCTACGGCCGTGGCCGTTGGGTCACCAACGCCATGCCCAGCCGCGGTGGCCTTTATGTTCAGGACAATATCGAGTTCGGCCAGGGGCTTCTCTCGATCCATGTCGGAATTCGTTACGACTGGTTCTATCTCGGAAAACAGGTGTTTGACCAAGGGCCGTCAGGATTTGTAACGCGTTGGGAGCAAGCAACGGGCCTCAAAGCTACGTGGTTGGACAATAAGTCCTTCTTCTCACAATTTACGAGCGGGAACTTCAGCCCGCGGCTTGCAATCGGGTATCCGGTGTCGCAAACCACGAAATTCTACTTCAACTACGGCCACTTCCTCCAGCATCCGGACAGAGATCAGCTTTATCGGTTCCCGTTGTTGATTGATATTTCCGGCAACTACGCAGGCAACCCCGGTTTGAAACCACAGCGTACAGTTCAGTATGAGGCTGGTTTTGAGCAGGCTATCTTTGATGATCTCGCGATAGCTATCCGCGGTTTCTACAAAGATATCTTTGATTATGTCGCGCCGTTGAACACCGGACAAATCAACCTCAATGTCAATCTTGATTATGCCAGCGCTCGCGGCTTTGAAATCATCCTCAACAAAGCGCTTTCAGATCATTATTCCGGAAGTATCGGATACACGTTCCAGATTGCGAAGGGACGCTCGTCGAACCCGTTTGCCGCATTGAACAGCCCGCAACTGCAGGGTTTGCCGCGTGAGACACGCCTCGACTACGACCAGCAGCACACGTTGAATCTCTTTGTCGCATACCGTGTTGCTCCGGGTGAAGATTATGAAGTCTTCGGAATTCCGTTGGATAATTGGGGCGCCTCGGTCACGTTCAACTTCGGCAGTGGTTTCCCGTACACGCCCTACAACAGGGGCAGAAGCCTTGAGGATGTGTACCTGCTGAACACAGGCAACGGGCCGTTTACATCTGAGCTTAATCTCTCGCTTTACAAAGGATTCAGGGTGTTTGACAAGCTGAACCTCACGGTTTCCCTTGACGTTCTTAATCTCCTAAATCGAAAGAACGTCGATTTGAATGCCGGGGGATTCAACTCGTTGACAGGACGGCCGATTCTGTTCGGCGACTACAATCCTGAAACGGGCGTTATTTATCCGTGGGGAGGTTTCGACGGAAGCCAATCACTGGATGCGCGTGTGCCCCCGTATATTTTCAGGGCACCAAGACAAATTGCATTAGGAATGAAGATTAATTGGGACTAAGGCCTATGAACACCCTACATAAAACCCGTATTGCGGCAATAGCTCTGGTGGCATTTCTCATTGTTGCCCCTGCCGACATGTTTGCGCAGCCCTTCAAGAGTATAAAGCAGGGCTACACAATGCTGTTGCAAATGGATAACAGGGGCGTCTTCGGACGCATGGCGTACCCTCGCGGCAGCAATGAACCCCCCGACTCTCTCGGGCTTGAGTACCCCGTGGGACGGCGGATAGAGCATATTTTCGGCGCCGGAGTCTGGATAGCAGGCAGAGTTGATACATCGGCAGCCGGCAATAGCCCTCGAATTAAAGTTGTGACAACGGCCTACGAAGGCTGGTCCGGACCCCATTTTGAAATGTGGCCCGAGCCGAACGACGATTTCTGGCGAGCGAGCAGAAGTGATAGCGTGAAGCCGCCGGGATGGGACACGTATTGGGGCACTGATCTGGATTTTCGCCCGATTTCCGACAATGATCTATATTCTAAGTATACAGATTATCAAGTGCGTCCCGCCGGTCACGTACCGATGGGAATAAAGGTTGTCCAGAGTTCGTATGCTTGGGATGATCCGTACGCGGAAGCGATCATCATCAATGAGTATAAGATCTTCAATGTTGATACAGCGCGTACCATCGAGGATGTGTATGTTGGCTTTTTGTGCGATGCCGACGTCGGGCCGGTTAATGTAACAAACTACTTTCAGCGCAACTTCACGGGTTACTACCAGAACGCCAGAACCGCTTATATTCATAATCCATCTGATCGCGGTTCAACGCCTGTTGGGATCTCGTTGTTGTATCCCGATCCTGACACAACGATCATCAAGAAATACACATTCCAATGGTTTCCCGGGAACAACACTCCGGCGCCCGACGTTCCAAAGTACGATATGATGGCGAGTGGAAACATCAGGCCTGATGAATTTCCGTCGCTATCCGACACACGGTTCCTCTTTGCGTTCGGCCCGTTTACACTTACGCCAGACACGGTGTTGAAGATTGCGGTCGGTATTATTTCAGGGACTGACTTGCGCGATCTCCAGAAGAATGCCAATCGTGCTGTTGATATCTACAAGAATCAAGGTATCAAACTTCCCTCCACTCCACCCTCACCGCCCTTGCGTGCGGAGGTCGGCTTCCGTCGAGTAAAACTGGATTGGAAGTGGAGACCCGGTGACTTCGAACTCTTTGGCAGACCTGATCCTGAAACCAATTGGGATACAACAAGCCAGGTTGCCCGTTGGGATACATCCCGAATTTCTCCCCCCTATCCTCCGGGTATTGACCCGAGTCGAGGCGGTCGCAACTTCGAGGCATACCGCCTGTGGCGCAGTGAGCATCCCGGCGTTAATCCTGCAACGGGGAGACCCCTGGTTCCTGATGCCAGTTTTACATTGCTGAAACAGTTCGATGCAATCGGCTACACAGATTCTACCCGGTTTGAATACGAAACCGGATTGCAATACGAGTTCATCGATTCGAATCTCGTACGCGGAAAAGTCTATGTGTATTCTGTTACATCAAAGTCTATCCCGAATATCGCATATCAGACAATCAGAATCGGGGACCGCGATACGCTTGTCACCGTTCCTGTTGAGCCGCTGGAGTCTGGAAAGCTCACCAATGCCGTCCGCGTCGACCTTCCGTTCGCAATATCTCAAGATGCCAACAAGGTGTCTGTTGTTCCGAATCCCTACAGGACGGATCGGGACTACAAACTCGAAAGTGGCGGATATGAGGGATTGACGAGCAGTTGGACGGAAAATGAGAGAAAAGTCAAGTTCATCAACCTTCCGGAAAAATGCATAATCCGCATCTTTTCACTGTCGGGTGATCTGGTGCGAACCGTCCAGCACGATGGCGGCGGCGGAACATTCCCTCGCGGCGATGCGGACGTTTTGCTCGTGAGTGAAAGCAACCGTGCCCTTGCAAGCGGTATCTACATTTTCACCGTCGAGTCGAATCTCGGCGTGCAAACCGGAAAATTCGTCATTATCAGATAGAGAAGAGCCATGATAACCCGACATTTACCAATTCGCATTTGTGCAGTTGTCGCGGGAGTTGCGTTGCTCGCGATGAGTGCATCGGCAGGAAATAGAGCCGGTGCCGTTTCGGGGCAATTCCTTAAGCTTCCCATCAATGCCCGTTCGGCAGGCATGGGAAATGCCCAGGTTTCGCTTGCACAAGGAGCGCTTTCGATTGCAACTAATCCGGCCGGCGTTCTCAATATCGAAGGTGCCTCTTTCGGATCAACGTATAACCAGTGGTGGGCTGATATTACCGTTGCCTTCTTTGGGGCAACCGCCAAGGTTGAAGGCTGGGGCACGCTTGGCGCGGGAGTTACGTTGCTCACCACGGATGAAATGAACGTGACAACACCCGCGTTCCCGGAAGGAACCGGCCAGAAGTTCAAAGCCAGCGACGTTGCCTACACGGTAACGTATGCCAAGCAGATCAGCGAGTTGTTTGGCTTGGGCCTGAGTGCCAAGTTCATCACTTCCAATCTCTACAACAAGGAAGTCAGTTCAAATTCCGTCGCGTTCGACATCGGTACGCTCTATGACATTCCGGTTCTCCGGACGCGATTGGGAATTTCTGTCACAAATCTCGGGAAAGACCTGAGGTACATCAACGAACAGTACTCGCTTCCGACGGCGCTCCGCTTTGGGGCAACAACGGCTCTTCTTCAGGAAGAAATGCACAATGTGCAGGCTGTGTTCCAGATTGGCAGACCGAACGATTCCGACGAGCAGTATAATGTTGGACTTGAGTATGGCTTTAACGAGACCCTCTACTTGCGCGGTGGATACAAATTCAATTATGATACCGAAGACTTCACCGGCGGCTTAGGGGTAAATCTGAAGAGTTTGGGCTTGAACGGGGCGGTTGACTATGCATACTCACACTACAAATTCTTGCCTGCAACTCATATGTTTTCCATTGAAATAGGATTCTGAAGTATGACCTTACGAACTGTTGTTCCACTTGTTGTGATCGGGTGTTTCGGTCTTTTCGTTACGGGATGCGAGGTGGAAACCGAATCACAACCGCCGTTGTCGTATCCGCCGGCAAATCACGTTGTTATCAATGAAGTGTACACACTCCCTGGAACGAACCCGAATGCACATTCGTGGCTTGAATTGTTCAACCCGACCTCACAGACGTTCGATCTTTCTACTTGGTCCCTCAACTTCACCACGGTCCGGCTCGAGGTTCGAGGCCTCAAGTTCTGGACAGTAGTCTTTGATACAATCAGGACTCCGACCGACACCACAGTTGTTCCCCGTCTGCAAGAAAGTGCCCGGCAATACCTGATTTTTGCGCTCGATTCGGTGTTCAGGCCGTATGACGTGCCCATTGGAAGGGTTACCGATACCGTCCGGGTCCGGATAGCCGGAACATCGACATACGTCGATACCTTGGGATATCAGTCCGATGACGGCAGACTCGAGGTGCGCCCCAATGAGTTCCTCACACTGGTCAACAATCTCGAACGACTCCGCGTGTATAACTCAATAGGACCCGGTACGGGGCCGCAACCAACGTCTTCCGTGATTCTACCTTTTCTGGAAAATGATTTTTCGACAAACATGTACGAGGAAGCCAGAACCCTCCGGGATAGTCTGAATCCATTCACGACAATTCCGGATACGCTGTATGGCCATGCGTACTTGTTTCTCCTGCAGCAAACAGACCAGATTATTCTGAAGGATGCAGCCGGGAATACGGTTGATGTTGTCCGCTACGGAAGCTACTCGTACACCGGCCCCGGTGCCGATCCCTATCCGAACAATCGTACTGTAGGCGCTATTCCAGAGTTTGAGTCTATCGCGCGCTATGCCGGTGCCTATTCGACGAAGAACACAGCGAACGATTTCTACATCACACATGCAGGGCTGCGACCCATACCTCATTGGCTAAGTCAGCAATATAAACGTTAGACTTTCTGCTGAACATAGAAAAACGGAAGAGACATGCTCTTCCGTTTTTCGTTTCTTGGTTGCTATCGCAGTATCAGAGAACATCAACAGGCCCGGAGCCAAGCCGGACAATCCCCGGTTCATCTCCCGTCAGGTCAATAACTGTTGATTGTTCCGAAACCAGCGGCCCTCCGTCGAGTATCATTTCCACGCGATTCCTGAATTGAGCTGCTATCTCGTCAGGGTCATGCATCACTTCGCCTTCGCGTGAGGTGACGCTTGTGCTCAGGATGGGGTTGCCAAGTGTTTGAACCAGAGCCAGCGTGGTCGGACTTGCGGGGACGCGAATACCAACAGTCTTTCGCTTTGAAACCAAGATCCTCGGCAAGTGTTTCATCCTTTGTGCCGGGAGAATGAACGTGTATGGCCCCGGAATCAACCGCTTCATGATTCTGAACGCCGTGTTGCTGACATGGGCATATTCGCTGATATGTGTCAGGTCGGAACAGACAAAGCTGAACGGCTTATCCGTCCGTTGTTGTTTGATGAGATGAATCTTCTCGATGGCATTCTTGTTGTCAATACTGCAGCCGAGTCCGTACACTGTGTCTGTCGGATAGATAATAATACCGCCGTTCTGCAGAACATCAACCGCCTTGCTGATGATTCGGGGTTCAGGATTCGTTGTATGAACTTTCAGAATCATAGTTGCTGCTTAGGGAATGCGATGAAATAATAGCATCAATTAACAACTTCTCGCCTGTAATGGCAAATCAATACTCCTCCGACGATAACCGGTTTACCTTTTGGCAAACAGTCCATTCAGTCGTGATATACTTGCGAAGTCTGCCTCTGCTAATCGTCATCTTCATCATTTTCATCCCTTTGTCATTTCTGTTCAAGAAACCCGTGTATGATGAGTGGCTTCGAATGGCATCGAGATTTTTCCTGCGGTTTGCGGGTGTGAGGGTGCGTAGTGTTACCGGACTTGAGAACATCCGTCAAGGTGAGCCCTACATTCTCACTCCGAATCACGTCAACTTTCTCGATCCGTTTATCTATCAGGGATATTTTCCGTATTACCTCCGTGGATTGGAAAAGAAGGAGAATTTCAAGATACCTGTTTGGGGTCGATGGATGAGGGCCGTCGGGCAGATTGAAATCGACCGCGAAAGTCCGAAGCGGGCGGCTGAAAGTATGAAGGAAGTGGCTCGCATCCTGCGTGAAGAGCGCACCTCCGTAATGGTCGCGCCCGAGGGAACGAGAACACCCGACGGAAGATTGCAGCCGTTCAAACGCGGGCCGTTTAAGACGTCTGCCGAGGCTGGTGTTCGAATTCTTCCAATGTGTTGCAAGGGACTGTATAACATCAACAAAAAAGGCGATTGGCGTGTCAAGCCCGGCTTCGTTGATATCGTGTATGGTGAGCCGCTCGGACCACCGGAGGATTCCCACGAATCGCAGAAGGCTGTTAGTGCCGAATTGCGCAGATGGATGTTGGAACAGTTGGGTCAGGGAGAAGAATCGCTCGAAGGTGCAGAGCGTCACGGCGATTCTTCGACCGCAAAAGCAAGCTGAGTATCGGTAGGTGATTTCACGTACAATCATGATTGTGTATCCATGTCTTTTCTGTGGTTATCGTCACCTTCCGCGAAGGAATGATGTAGTATAATAATAACGAATACTCTCATTGGTCCAATAGCATTTATCAGGGTTAGTAATGCGAATATTACTCGTTGAGGATAACTTCGAACATCTGCGCCTCACAAAGTACATTCTCAGACATCACAATGTTCCCGGTGAAGTGTACGTAGTACGCGACGGGCAGGAAGCAATAGATTATCTGCACAATAGAAATCAGTTTGCCGACACATCTGCAAACCCGCGGCCGCAAGTAGTACTGCTTGATTTGAATATTCCATGTATAGACGGGAAAGAGGTTCTGAAGATGATCAAGACGAGCGAATCGCTCAAGGATATTGCAGTTGTGATATTGAGTTCGTCTGATCGGGAAGAGGATATTGCGTTTGCTTATGAGAACGGCGCTGCAGCATATATTTCCAAATCAGCCGGTTTTGAGCGTTTGAATGAAGCTCTTTCCTCAATCCACACATTTGCAAACGCAGAGCGCAGCATGGTGTTCTGATTCACCACGCCGGCATCGCGTATTTTGCTGCACAGCGGGATAGCGAAGCCGGCAGTCCTGCCTTGAATGTCCTCACGCTTCTTCGTACCTTGGTGTAAATTCTCATCATTTCATCAGTATCGTTCATGTCTCATTGGTTGGTGGCCCTTGTAGGCCGTCCCAACGTGGGCAAATCCACCTTGTTTAACAGGATTGTCGGTCGCCGCGACGCCATTGTCGACGACATGCCCGGCGTAACACGCGATAGGAACTATGCAGATGCCGAATGGGCAGGGAAACGATTTTCCCTGGTCGACACAGGCGGCTATGTTCCTGCTTCGGAGGACATCTTTGAAACGGCAATCCGTGAACAGGCCCAAATAGCGATTGATGAGGCCGACGTTGTGCTGTTTGTTGGCGATGCACAGACGGGAGTTCTGCCTACGGATGCAGAACTGGCAAACATCCTTCGCAAGACGCAGAAGAAGGTTCTTCTTGTTGTTAACAAGATCGACGGGGAGAAGAAGGAGGCCGAACTCGCAGAATTCTATCGACTCGGGCTGGGAGAGCCGTATTCCGTATCGGCATTGGGCGGGCGAAAGATCGGGGATTTGCTGGATGTTGTCACTCAAGACTTTGACACCAATGCCGAAGAGAAAATTGATCCCCGCCTGAAACTTGCTATCATCGGGAAGCCGAATGTCGGCAAATCGTCGTTTGTCAACGGACTCCTGCAGGAAGATCGACACATTGTCACGGACATTCCCGGAACAACGAGGGATCCGATTGACGCCATTCTGAAATATTACGGGGAGGAGATTCTTCTCGTTGATACCGCAGGACTTCGACGTAAAAGCAAGATCAAGGAAAGCGTGGAATTCTACAGCACCATCCGGACGCTCAAGAGTATTGAGCGATGCGATGTTGCTGTTGTGTTGATTGATGCGACGCAAGGACTCGAACATCAGGATTTGCGGATCATTGAAACAGCCACTCAACGCAACCGTGCCGTCGTCATTGCTGTCAACAAATGGGATTTGATCGAGAAAGATGACAAGACAGCCCGTTTGTTCGAGAAGTTGTTGAAGGAGAAACTCCGGATTTTCGATTTCATCCCGATCATGTTCATTTCCGCGCTGACAAAGCAACGGGTCTACAAAGTGATAGAACTGGCGAAAGTTGTTGATGCCGAACAAAACAAACGTATTGCAACGAGCGAGTTGAACAACACGATTGGTGAGGATATCAAGGTGTTTCCCCCTCGCAGCAGATCAGGGAAGGAAATCAAGATAAAGTACATCACTCAAGTGAAAGCAAAGCCTCCTGTGTTTGCGTTCTTCTGCAACGAGCCCAAGATGATTGACGACAACTATCGCCGTTATCTCGAAAACAAACTGCGCCAGCATTTTGCATTTACGGGGGTTCCGTTGGTATTGTCCTTCAAGCAGAAATAGATGCCGAAACGAATTGTTGTCATAGGTGGAGTCGCAGCCGGGCCAAGTGCTGCCGCAAAGGCCAAACGGACGAATGCCGATTGCGATGTTGTTCTCTTCGAACAAAATGAACACATCTCGTACGGTGTTTGTGAGATTCCGTATTACATCGGGGGCGATGTGGAAGGAAATCGCCTTGTCTCGAATACGCCCGCACAGCTGCGTGAAAAGAAGGGAGTTGAAGTTCGAATTCTGCACCGCGTCGAGGAAATTCTTCCTACCAGAAAGAGGATTATTATCCGCGATCTTTCGCTTGGGAAATTACGCGAAGAAGCGTATGACCGGTTGATTCTCGCAACCGGTTCCCGACCGAAAAGGCTCGGCGTCGAAGGGGAAGAAGCGCGTAATGTCTTCTCCGTTAAGAAGCTCGAAGACGCGTATCGGCTGTACGAGTTCATCAAATCTGAAAAACCGAAGCACGCAGTTATTATCGGCGGCGGCTATATTGGTATGGAAATGGCTGAGGCTCTTCGTTCCCGTTCGCTCGATGTCACCATCCTTCATCGTCACAACCTGCCGATGCACGGCCTTGAAAGGGAGACGCAGGAAGAGGTTCTTCGGGAACTCGCGATGAACAATGTCCAGTTTATTGGAGAAGCGAAGACGGAGGGTTGTGTTGTTGATACCCGGAAGCGTGTGTCGCATGTGGTCACGAAAGACGGTTCGTTCCAAACCGACCTCGTCATACTGGCGTTGGGTGTTGTACCCAACAGCGAGATTGCTCAGAAAGCCGGTATTCGGGTCGGTACTACTGGCGGGATTCGAACGGATCAACGACAGGAAACGAATCTTGACAACATCTACGCCGCCGGCGATTGTTGTGAAGTCAGGAATCTTGTGAGCGATAAACCCGCGTACATGCCCCTTGCGACAATCGGAAGTAAGCAGGGCTGGGTTGCCGGCGAAAATGCAGCGGGAGGCAATGCGTCGTTCCGCGGTGCAGTTCGGTCGATAGCAGTCAAAGTGTTCGGGCTTGAAGTGGCGCGAGTAGGATTAAGTTCCGAAGAAGCCCGTGCCTCCGGTTTTGATGTCATAACCGAATCGGTTTCGGCATGGTCGAAAGTTGCTATGATGCCGGGAAGTGCGAAGGTCTCGATCACGATGATCGCCGACAGACGAACGAAGCGGCTCTTGGGTGTCAACATGATCGGGAGTGATGGAGTGGTGTTGAGAGTGAACACGTTTGCTGTAGCTATCCAGAATAAGATGTCTATTCCTGATATCCAGCAATGGGATCTTGCGTATTCCCCGCCCTTCACGCCATTGTGGGACCCGATTCTTGTTGCTGCAAATGCTACGGCCAGGAAGCTCGGCAATCCGTGAACCCGTGAAGGATCTGCACAAAAAAAAGGAAACATGATGAAAAACCTGATTGTTATCGATCATCCGCTCATCAAACGTGATCTTTCGATCCTGCGGAACAAGAGAACGGACAACCACCTCTTCCGAACAACACTCCGGCGGATTTCTTCTGTGATGGCTTTTCAAGTTACGCACGATCTTAAAGTACGCTCAGGTGTTGTTGATACGCCGCTGGAGAAAACCAAGGGTTACACGCTTGCAGAAGATATTGTCATCGTTCCGGTCTTGCGAGCAGGATTGGGTTTGGTTGACGGCTTTCTTGATTTTCTTCCTGAGGCAAAGGTAGGACACGTCGGATTGTACAGAAATGAACAGACCTTGAAACCCGTGGATTACTATTCGAAGTTCCCTCGCAACCTGAACAAAAGCCTGGTGCTGCTGCTCGATCCCATGTTAGCAACAGGAGGAAGTGGAGCGGCTGCCATCACGTTCTTGAAGAATAAAGGAGCGAAGAGAATCCGATTCGTGAGCTTACTTGCTGCGCCAGAAGGTGTGAAAAAGGTCTCAGGGGCACATCCCGATGTCAAGATGTTTACTGCCGTTCTTGACCGGCAGTTGAACTCGCATGGCTACATTTTACCCGGCCTTGGTGACGCAGGAGACAGGATTTTCGGCACTGAATGATTCTCCGGAAACGTTTTGTGGTCGTGCGTCATCTCTTCGCTTGACAATCCTGCAGCAACGAGCTATATTTTTTTTGGTGGATCGGAGGTTTCTTTCGCAGAAAGAACAGGGGCATATCCTTCCTGCTCATGAACAGTTGAAAGAGTATGACGAATCGAAAGTACAAAGAAAGGCTCGACGATCTCCTGCTCGTATGCCGGAAACACCTTGTCCGCGTCGATGAAACACTGATACGCCGGGCATTCGAATTCGGCTTCAACGCCCACCGGTTCGACAAGCGTGCATCAGGAGAACCGTTCTTTGATCATCCGTATGAAGTCGCCAGAATTGTTGCGAAGGAGATTTCCCTCGATGATATTTCTATCGCTGCCGCTCTACTGCACGATGTGGCCGAAGACACCGATTATCAGATAAAGGACATCCGGGCGGAGTTCGGCGAAACAATTGCGAACATTGTCGATGGTGCAACGAAGATTTCCGGCATTACATTTACGAGCAACGAATCGACGCAGGCGGAAAACTACCGGAAAATGCTGCTTTCGATGGTGAGCGACATCCGCGTGATGTTGGTGAAATTTGCCGACCGCCTCCACAATATGCGTACGATCGACTTCCTCCCTTCCGAAAAACAGCAGCGGATAGCAAGGGAAACGATGGATATCTATGCGCCGTTTGCTCACCGCTTCGGGCTTGCGAATATCAAATGGGAGATGGAAGATCTTGCATTCAAAACGTTGAATCGGGAAGAGTACGACAGCATTGCGCGTGAACTGAAGTCCCGCCGGAGGGAGCGCGAGCAATACCTGCAGAGATTCGCGGCCCCTATCGAGCAGCGGCTCAGGAAAGAAGATATTCCCTACGACCTGAGCGCCCGCCCGAAGCATATCTACAGCATCTACAACAAAATGATCAAGAGGAACAAGCCCCTGGGCGAAATCTACGATCTGTTCGCCGTGCGTATCATTCTTGATTCCAGTGAGGAAGATTGTTACAGGGTTCTTGGCATCATCTCGTCAATATACACTGCCAATGATGATCGTTTCAAAGATTATGTAACCAGGCCGAAGAATAACGGATACAAATCCATCCACACAACTGTTCAAGGTCCCGATGGGAAGATGGTTGAAATTCAAATACGCACAAAGTCAATGCACGCTATCGCCGAGCGCGGAGTTGCAGCACATTGGGCGTACAAGGAAGAAGTAGAGAAGATCGATGAGAAGTTGAATAGCTGGCTGAACTGGATTCGCGACATCATCGAAACCGTGGGCGAGGAGGAGAAAGCAGACGGGCAAATGATGGAGAGTTTCAAGCTGAGTCTATTTCAGGACGAGATCTATGTGTTTACACCAAAGGGTGATCTCAAGATCCTTCCCCGGAATGCTACTCCGGTTGATTTCGCGTATGAAATCCACTCGAAAGTGGGTGATCATTGTCTCGCAGCAAAAGTCAGCGGCCGCATTGTACCTCTCGACACGAAGCTACGCAGCGGTGACCAGGTCGAGATCATCACATCAAAAAACCAAACCCCGAACCCGGATTGGGAACAGTTCGTAGTCACTCACAAGGCAAAATCACATTTGCGCCGGTGGGTCAAGGAGGAACAACGCAAGGCAATTGAGGAAGGCCGCGCTATTTGGGAGAAGAAAGTAAAGAAAGCCAAGCTCAGCATTAATGATGATGACTTGAATGAGTTTCTTGCGAAACAGAGAATCGAGAATGCCGGAAAGTTTTTCCACGCAATTCGGGAAGAAAAGATTGATGTCGATACAATTATCAAACTGATTCAAACCGACCAGAAGCATCCGACGGCGGTTGTTACACAAGAGGGCAAGATCGAGGGATTGTTGGACAAGTTCATCACGTCGGCGCGTGGAATTTCGCCCGGCATTATGCTTGACGGATCCCGGGATAACTACCTTCACAACTATGCGAAGTGCTGCAATCCGATTCCCGGCGATCCCGTCGTTGGCTTTGTCACGCAGGGTGAGGGGATCAAGATTCACCGTCGTTCATGCCACAATATTCAGTTGATGCTTCAAATGGAGCATGAACGCATTGTTGAAGTCGGATGGCCGCCGAGTTCGGGAGGTCTGTTTGTTTCCGCTGTTCGGATTATCGGAGAGGACCGCAAAGGGCTGCTGAATGATATTACTCAAGCAATCAGCAATTTTCAGAATACGGCCATACGAAGTGTAAATCTTGACTCGAAGGATTCAATTTTTCTGGGACTGTTCGTGCTGGGCGTTCGGGATACTGAACACGTGAACCGCTTATTGGAGCGGCTCCGAAGGATCAAAGGCGTGACACGAGCAGACAGGCCGGACCAGTAATGGAATATCCGGGCAAAGTTCTTGGAATTGACTATGGCAGCAAGCGCATTGGCCTGGCTGCAAGCGACCCAACCCGCATGATTGCGCAAGCTGTCAGCACAATTGAGAACAATGAACGGACGTTTGACAAGCTTATGCACATCATTGCCCAAGAAGATATTATGTTGATTGTGGTCGGAATGCCGTACGGTCCCGACGGCGGAAAGAGCAGCAAAGCAATTGAAGTAGAAGCGTTCATTGCCAAACTGAAGCAAATGACATCTATTACAATCGATACGTGGGATGAAAGCTATTCTTCCGTCAAGGCACATCAGGCATTTGTCGACATCGGCATGAAAAGGAAGAAGCGCCGGCAGAAGTACCGCGTGGACGTCATGGCCGCGAGGCTGTTGCTACAGGAGTACCTTGACAACCGCAGATGATGCTGCCCTGAAACAGAACACGTTATACCTCGTGCGATTGTGGCATTGGGCAAAGGCGAACAAAGCGAAAACGGTGTTTCTGCTATTCGGCTTCTTTGTGCTGTACGAGGCACTTACAATTCCGTGGTTTAGTGTAGCCAGCCTTAAAGAGAACAATCCGACCGAAACAGCGTTGATGCGCCAGCGGATTGGTGAGGCCGAACATGACGGAAGAAGTCTGAAGATCGTACAGTCTTGGGTCCCGTTGTCCCGGATTCCGCGGCACGTTATCAATGCCGTTATTGTTGCAGAAGATGGAACGTTTTGGGAACACGATGGGTTCGACTGGTATGAGTTTCAACAGTCGTTGCGAAAGAATTGGGAAAAAAAGAAAGTGGTCCGCGGAGCAAGTACAATTACGCAGCAGCTTGCAAAGAATCTCTATCTCTCAACTTCCAAAGACCCCTTGAGAAAACTGAAGGAATGGATCATAACCCTTCTTCTCGAACAGCATCTTGACAAGAGTCGTATTCTCGAAGTGTACCTGAATGTGATTGAATGGGGGAGAGGTATCTTCGGAATAGAAGCGGCGGCAAGAACATATTTCGGGTGTTCAGCGAGTTCATTGTCTGTCGAGCAGTCTCTGAGACTTGCGGCGGTGATTCCCAGTCCGTTGAAACACAAGCCAACGGACAATACCCGTTGGGTTACATTTCGCAAGAATATTGTTGCAGCGAGATTGCAGGGACGCCGCTATTACGAACCGGAAGCGGAGCCTGAAGACGAAGAAGAAAATGGAAGCATCGAATCACTACCGAAGGAGACAGAACCAAGCGAACATCAGATTGAACCCCAGCCCGCAGACACAGGGGATGTGTCGCTCGATAAGCAGGATTATCGAGAAGTGATGCCAAATGATACGACTGACAATGAAAGGGGTGGTAGCAATGACGTACAAGGACGTGAACCTACTGATTGAAGAAGGAGAAGGATTTGAAATCGAATTCAAGAGGAGAGTTTCCAGACCGGAGAAAATAGCAAAAACAATGGTTGCACTTGCGAATACACGAGGTGGGCACATCTTGTTCGGTGTCGATGATGATGGTTCCATCGTAGGTGTCGAAAGCGAGAAAAGCGAGGTTGAACTGATTGATCAGGCTGGCACGTTCTATTGCGTTCCTGAAATCCACCCGCTGATTGACATTGTGCCGTTTGATGGTAAAGATGTTATCGTTGCCTATGTTCAAGAGAGTCACGACAAGCCGCACTACTTTACCGGCTCTACCAATGGAGATGCGGTGAACGGTGAAGAAACCAAGGTGTATATCCGCGTGAATGCAAATTCGGTGATGGCAAGCAAGGAGGTTGTGAGAATATTGCGAAGCGAACATCCCGACGCGAAACCATTCAAGATTGAAATCGGAGAGAACGAAAAGCGGCTCTTCAGATACCTTGATGGCCATGAGCGGATTACTGTTCCAGAATTCGCAAAGCTTGTCAATATTTCCGACCGTCGTGCTTCACGTACTCTCGTTTCCCTTGTACGCGCAGGCGTGATCCGAATTCACACGTTGGAGAAGAAAGACTACTTCACTCTGGCAGGCGAGATGCCGCTCTGATTGGATACATTCCAGATTCTCACCAACTCAAAAAGTGCTATCCCGTACGCCACTGCGGCGTTGAGCGATTGTTTCATGCCAAACATCGGAATTTCGATTGCAAGGTCAGCCGCGGCAATAACATTCTGAGAAACACCCGTGATCTCATTTCCAACCACCAAACAAATCGGGAATTCTTTTTTCGTAACCTCGTAGTAGGGGATGCTCTTTGTTGTATGCTCCAGAACGCATATTCTCGCTCCAGTTTGCCGAATTGCCGTGAGGCAGGCTTCAGCGGTTCGATGGTGTTCCCACGGAACTGTCTCCGTTGAGCCGAGCGCGGTTTTTTCAATCTCCTTCCTCGGCGGGTGAGGCGTGTACCCGCTGAGAAACAGCTTCTGTACCAAAGCCCCCTCCGAAGTCCTGAAGATTGAACCGACGTTGTACAGGCTCCTGATATTGTCCAGCATGGCAAAAATCGGCAGCCGCGGGCTTTGCCGGATCAGCTCCAGCGGTACACGCTGTTGTGAAATTTCATCGTGGGTTAGCCTTCTCATTGAATTAGGTGAAGCATACGCATGCAAATTAGCGATTAAACCTCTTTAATCCAACGTGGTTGCCAACAGTTTGCGAATTGGTTATATTTACTTCCCAATATCGTCGGAAATTGGTTCATTTTGAGTCCACGTAAGCTCGTCATTGCCATTGATGGGCCGGCCGCATCCGGAAAATCGACAACTGCAAAACTCGTTGCGGCCCGCTTGGGCTACTTGCATATCGATACCGGGGCGATGTACCGGGCAATCACGCTGAAGGTTCTGCGCAGCGGAGTTCAGGGATATTACTCGACGCGTATCGCGGAGTTGGTCAGCAGTACAAGCATTGAACTGCAACCCGTGAACGGTTCTTTGAAAATCCTGCTTGACGGAAGAGATGTTTCGGAAGCGATTCGTTCGCCTGAAGTGACAACTGCCGTAAGTTCGGTGAGTTCAATACGCCAAGTGCGTGCGGTATTGGTGAGTGAACAACGCAGAATCGGTAGGCAGGGCGGCGTTGTGCTTGAAGGGCGCGACATCGGCACGGTGGTGTTTCCCGATGCGGATCTTAAAGTGTTCATGATTGCAAGTATTGACGCCCGCGCACTGAGACGACAACGGGAATTGCGACAACACGGAATCGAAACCGATCTCAATATACTCCGTGAAGAAATTCGCCAACGGGATGAAAAGGACTCGACACGGGATGAAAGTCCGCTCAAGAAAGCAGACGATGCCATCGAACTTGACACATCTGAGATGTCGATTGACGAGCAGGTGGAGTTCGTGGTGAGGAAAGCTGAAGAGAGAATGAAAGCGATAGGTTCATGAAAGTAACGATTGACAAGAACTCCGGATTCTGTTGGGGTGTTGTCCGAACGGTTGATATCGCAGAAGAGGTTATGAAGGATTCGCCCGAATTATACTCGCTTGGCCCCATCATTCACAATCCGATGGAGATCAACCGGTTGAAGGAGAAGGGACTTGAAACCATTACGCATTCGGATTTCGAACAACTGAGCGGGAAGAAGGTACTCATTCGTGCACACGGAGAGCCACCTTCGACATATGCGCTTGCCCGGAAGAATAATATCGAACTCATTGATGCAACATGCCCGGTTGTGACAAAGGTTCAGGAACGGATCAGAAAGTTCTGCGACAAGGGTTATCAAATCGTGATCTTTGGGAAGAAGGATCATGCGGAGGTGATCGGGTTGGTTGGTCATACGAATAACGAAGCGATTGTCATCAAGTCGGTAGAAGAAACATCGAAAGTCGATTTGACAAGAAAAACAGTTCTGTTTTCTCAAACAACGATGGACAAGCCGACGTTTTATGAAATTGCAAGAGTTCTGAAAGAGAAAGTACGGGGCGAATTTGAAGTCGGAACGTTTGAGGAATCTGCAATCGACTTCCACGCAAAAGACACGATTTGTGGTCAGGTTTCCGGACGCGACAAGAAATTGCGTGAATTCGCTTCGCAGAATGACGTCATGATTTTTGTTGCCGGCAGAAACTCGTCAAACGGCAAAGTATTGTATGATATTTGCAAAGAAGCGAATCCCGACACCTTTTTTATTGAACAAGAATCGGAACTGAAGCACGAGTGGTTCGAAGGGAAAAAGTCGGCAGGTATTAGCGGTGCAACAAGTACGCCGCATTGGTTGATGGAAAAAGTGAAAACGGCGGTTGAGATGATCGCGAGCCCGATGCACGCGGAACACACGGTATAGTCATCACTAACAAACAACAATACAAACCAAAACATGGTCCTTTCCCCGTTGTGCGTGTAATCTGATGACGTTACACGATCGCAAGACGGAAGGGGTGTCCCGGTGGCAACGGGACGTTATGTTAAACATTCGGAGGATGAATGGCTGATTCAAACAACAGCGTTGTCGACAATGTAGTCGATCGGGAATATGGTGAGGCCGAATACAACGATCTCAAAAGGCTCTATGAGAGCTCGATGGGGAAGATCAGTGAGGGAGAGATCGTCAAAGGTCGCGTCGTTGCTATTCACGACAATGAAGTTTCGGTTGATATCGGATTCAAGTCGGAGGGAACCGTCCCTCTCGCTGAATTCACGAACAAAGATGAATTGAGGGTTGGCGACGAGATAGAAGTCTTTCTCGAAAGCGTCGAGAACAAAGACGGGCAGTTGGTTCTCTCGCGCAAGCGGGCAGACTTTATGCGCGTGTGGGAACGAGTAACAAAAGCATTTGAAACAGGCGAAGTGCTGCAAGGACGTTGTGTCCGTCGAATTAAAGGCGGGATAGTCGTGGACTTGCTCGGCATTGACGCTTTTCTTCCCGGATCTCAAATCGACGTTCGACCTGTTCGTGATTTTGATGCCTTCATCGGGAAGACACTTGACTTCCGCGTTGTGAAAATCAATCATCCTTCTGAAAACGTTGTGGTCAGCCACAAGGTGCTTGTTGAAGAAGAAATGTCCGGCCAACGCCAGGCGATTATTTCGAGCCTCGAAAAAGGGCAGATTCTGGAAGGAACAGTCAAGGCTATCACGGATTTCGGCGTCTTTGTCGATCTCGGCGGCGTCGATGGTCTCGTTCACATTACCGATTTGTCATGGGGACGTATCAACCATCCGTCTGAAATAGTCAAGCTCGATCAGAAGATCAATGTTGTGGTGCTTGATTTTGATCAAGAGAAGAAGCGTATTTCGCTCGGCTACAAACAATTGCAGCCGCATCCGTGGGAAAATATCGAAACAAAATATCCGGTTGGTACAAAGGTTATCGGAAAAGTCGTTTCACTTGCAGACTACGGCGCTTTTGTTGAAATCGAGAAGGGCATTGAAGGGCTCATCCACATCAGCGAGATGAGTTGGACCCAACACATCAAGCATCCATCGCAGGTTGTCTCGATGGGGCAAATGGTGGATGCTGTTATTCTCAGTCTCGACAAGGACAATAAGAAACTCTCACTCGGCATCAAGCAACTTGAGCCGGATCCGTGGTTGAATCTGATGCAGAAATATCCCGTCGATTCACGCCATAAAGGTATAGTCAGAAACCTTACCAACTTCGGAGTGTTCGTCGAACTTGAACAAGGCGTTGACGGTCTCGTACACATTTCCGACTTGTCGTGGACGAAAAAAATCCGCCATCCCGGCGAAGTAGTGAAGAAGGGCGATGAAATTGAAGTTGTGATTCTCAGTGTCGATGTGGATCAACGCCGCATTTCGCTCGGTCACAAACAAATCGAAGACAATCCTTGGGATCGTTTCGGCGACACATACAAAGTGGGCACGGAAGTCGAAGGCAAGATCGTGCGTATCATCGAGAAAGGTGTTATTGTCGAATTGCCGATGGGTGTAGACGGATTTGTGCCGGTGTCACAACTTGCTCAATCACAAGTCAAGAACATCGCCGATAAATTCAAAGTTGGCGAAGCGCTTCCACTGAAGGTTCTTGAATTCGAGAAAGAGTCAAAGAAGATCGTCCTTTCGGCCGTCGAAGCCTTGAAGGACAAGGAGACCCATCTGGTCGACGAGTATATGGCACAACACAAACTGCCGTCCTCAACAATCGGCGATGCAGTTGGTGCACAGGATACTCAAGCGTTGGAGGGCGACACATCCATCCCGGCTGAGAACTGACCTGCCGGGTTTTTAACAGAAAACACCTGCCCGATCATCTCAGGGCGGGTGTTTTTGTATTCCGGGAAGAGAACAGATTCAATGCCTAAAGTCGCATTTCATACACTCGGCTGCAAACTCAACTATGCTGAAACATCTATTCTCGGGAAGCAGTTTGCCGACAGGGGATTCGACATTGTGGATTTCGGACAGCAGGCTGATGTTTGCGTCATCAATACATGCAGCGTGACGGAACGCGCCAATCGCGAATGCCGTCAGATTATCCGCAGGGCGTTGAGGAGTTCCGTCAAGCCGATTGTAGTCGTGACGGGATGCTATGCACAACTGGAACCGGAACAAGTTGCCTCAATTGAGGGCGTTGACTATGTACTGGGGGCGAAAGAGAAATTCGAACTCCTCGATCATGTGACCTCTCTTGAAAAGAAACCTTATCCACATGTTGCCGTTTCCGAGATTCAGGACGTCGATAGCTTCGGCATCGGCTATTCAACGCATGCAACTGATCGGACTCGCGCATTCCTGAAAGTGCAGGATGGCTGTGACTACAATTGCAGTTTCTGCACCATACCTCTGGCACGCGGTGCAAGCAGAAGCCAATCACTGCGCGACTGCGTCGAGCAATCGCAATTATTGGTGGAGCAAGGCTACAAGGAGATTGTGCTTACCGGCGTGAACGTAGGGGATTACGGCAAGAACGCAGATACAGATTTGCTCACATTGCTCAAGGCACTCGTTAAGGTAGAAGGCCTTGAACGGATTCGCATCAGTTCCATTGAGCCGAACCTGCTGACTGAGGAGATCCTTCATTTTGTTGCAAGCGAGAAGAAGATGGCCCCGCATTTTCACGTTCCGTTGCAAAGCGGTTCTGATGTGATTCTTCGGGGGATGCGCCGTCGCTACACCACACAGCAGTACTCCGATCTTATCCATCGCATCAAAATGACGATTCCCGATTGTGGAATAGGCGTTGATGTCATAGTGGGTTTCCCGGGTGAGTCGGATGTGCTGTTTCAAGAGACACATCGCTTTCTGGCAGAACTTCCTATCACGTATCTTCACGTCTTTACGTACTCCGAGCGTCCGAACACTCCGGCAACCGGAATCGACGATCCAGTGGAACCACGCGTCCGTTTTCAACGGAACAAAGCGTTGAGAATTCTCAGTCAGAAGAAGAAGGATGCCTTCCACCTTAACATGGTTGGGCACGAAGTGCAGGTGTTGTTCGAGGGCGACCTTGAGGACGGAATCCGGCTCGGTTTCTCCGGAAACTATGTTCGGGTTGGTATGCCGGCGCATTGCGTCGGGGAGAATGAGCTTGTCGGGTCACGTATTGTGGAACCGGGGAAGAACTTCATGCTCGCTGAACGAATTGACGGCAGAGGTGGTGCAGTCGAGGCGGAGAACGCAGGCAAGTTGCTCATAGAAACACAAGGATATTTGTGAAAATCACGACCATAGAACCCGGGAGCATTGCAGAAGAACTCGAACTCAAAGTCGGTGACGAGGTGCTGGAAATTAACGGGAAACGCGTTGCCGACGTAATTGACTATCGTTTCTACGAGAATGATCCCGTTATCTCTGTGAAGGTTGCCTCGAACGGAGAAATCACCATTTATGATATCGAAAAGGATGAAGGTGAACCGCTCGGTCTTGACTTCGAGGATTTCAAGATTCTTTCATGCGGCAACGATTGCATCTTCTGTTTTGTTGATCAAAACCCCAAGGGGATGCGAAGCCAGGTTTATTTCCGCGACGGCGACTACCGCCTCTCCTTCATGTACGGTAACTATACCACAATGACCAATGCCGGTCCGGCAATTCTTCGTCGTATTATTCAACAGCGACTTTCCCCCCAGTACATTTCGGTACATGTGACCGACTATAAAATTCGGAAATTGATGATGGGATTGAAGAAGGATGATCTCATTCTGGAGAAAATCAAACTTCTTCATGATAATGGTATCGATATGCACACACAGATTGTTCTGTGTCCCGGATTAAACGACGGTACGGCGCTTGAAAAGACTGTGCATGATCTCTATCGCTTCAACAACCATGTGATCTCGCTCGCAATCGTTCCCGTCGGGCTTACGGACCATCGTTTCGGATTGTATCAACTTCGGAAAGTCGATGAACAGTATGCTCAGAATCTGCTGAACCGTGTCGAAGAATGGCAGGAGGTTTTCAAGAAAGAAACGGGGCGGTCGTTCGTGTATTGTTCGGATGAGTTTCATATTGTTGCGGGAAGGTCGATTCCCGACGATGAGTATTACGACGAATTTCCGCAAACCGAGAATGGTGTCGGGCTTGTGCGAACCTTCATAAGGGAAACAAGAAAACAGGCAAAGCAATTTCCGCGGAAACTGGCCGGGAAAAAGAAGCTGACAATGGCGACTGCCGAGTTGCCGTCCGGATTCATGCGAAGTGTTATCCTACCACTGCTTCACAATATCCCGGATCTTGCTGCGGCCCTGTACACTGTGCCGAATACCCTCTTCGGATCAAGCGTAACGGTTGCTGGACTTCTTTCGGGAAAATGTTTACTTTCATCACTGAAAGACAAAGAGTTAGGGGATTTGTTGTTATTGCCGCCGGATATACTTAACAATGACGGTTTGTTTCTCGACAACATGACAGTCCCGCAACTTGAAGATGCTCTCAATGTTCCGATACTTGTGTTTGACGGACGTTGGAACGACGTTTTCAGCCATCTCACCAAACGGAGACGACGCGCCCGACTTGCTACTGTGTAATTCATATTCACTTTCGTATTGCTCAACAGGTGCATAGCATGTTGCGATTCCATAGCGTCGTTGTTCTCACCATTCTCTTCTTCCCGCATCTTTCTGCCGGTCAACCGGAACTCTCTGGTCGGTTTGCAATTCAACAGGATTTGTTTGCCAGTTCAAATCCCAACGCCGGCTTCGGTACTTTGAATTTGCAGAATCAGGAATCAGCCCGGAAGAAGAAATCTGTTGGCCTTGCGGCATTGTATTCATTACTCCTTCCGGGATTAGGTGAGTATTATGCGGATGGATTCAGTTCCGGCAAGTACTTCTCGATTGCCGAAGGTGCGCTGTGGTTGACATACATAACGTTTGATGTCTACGGCGCTTCACTGAAGGATGATGCCATACGATTCGCGGCTGCCAATGCAGGCATTGACCCAATTGGAAAGGATGATCAGTTCTTTATTGACATCGGCAACTTTCTTAATACGGCGGAGTTTGATGAAAAGCGGAACAGGGAACGTGATCCGCAGAGAACGTACGGCAACCGTGCTGGGTATGCTTGGAATTGGGGCCCTGCCGAATCGCCTCAAAGCGACATCAACCGTGCTTTGTACAAGGATCAACGTGTCAGCGGCGAAAACATGCTCAACAATCGGAAGTTCGTCGTCGCTGCCATTGTGATCAATCACGTTGCTAGCGCTATTAATGCGGCCCGGATTGCCATTTCATACAATCGGGAAATACGTGACGAGTTAACTCAATATCAGTTTAAAGCAGATGTACTTGGCGGGTTTACAAATCCCCACGGGGTTCTGCTTACCGTCAGCAGGAATTTCTAACGATTTTCCATGAGAAATATCAAGCTTGTTCTTGAATACGATGGCACCGATTTCGTCGGGTGGCAAAGTCAACCTAACGGGCGCAATGTGCAGGATGAGATCACGAGTGTGTTGGATCAGATTCTGCAGGAACCTGTTACACTCATAGGCGCAGGGAGAACGGATTCCGGGGTTCACGCTCGCGGACAAGTGGCCAACTTCAAAACAAATTCGCCTTTGAGTGTCAGCACGATACTCAATGCCCTTAATGGTACGCTGTCGGAGGATATTTACATTCACTCTGCCGAAGAGGTTGATGAGAAATTTCATTCGCGCTTCGATGCAAAACAGCGGATGTACAAATACTATATCTCCCTGAAACCGACGGCTATCGGACGCCAGTACCAATGGTTTGTGAAGTACGATTTGAACATCAATCTCATGAATCAGGTTGCGCAAGAGGTATCCGGCGAGCATGATTTTGAATCATTCACAAAATCTGAAGCTTTGGTTCCGCACTACCGCTGCACGATTATGACATCGCAGTGGACTAAAACACCTACCATGCTAATCTACGAGATCCGTGCCAACAGGTTTTTGCACGGGATGGTGCGAGCCTTGGTGGGGACGATGGTGGATATCGGAAGAGGATACATCCCGGTTTCCCAGTTCCAGGATATTATTGCGGCAAAAGATCGCCGCAAAGCGGGCATGGCTGTTTCTCCTGCAGGTCTTTTCCTGGAAGAGATTGTGTACTAATCTGTTCTGAGTCCGCTCCCTGAGCGGGCCTCGCCAAGAATTTCGTTCTTTGTACAATTGCCCGCAGACCGTCATGCTCTCCAAAATTCTATCCTGCGCAACATACGGTGTTAACGCCTACGTTGTTGAAGTTGAATCACATCTCGAGAACATGGTTCCCGGTTTCATCATTGTTGGACTTCCCGATGGTGCCGTCCGTGAGAGTCGTGAGCGGATTACCGCTGCGATCAAGAACTCAGGCCTTCCGTTCACGAAGAAGAAGATCACCGTAAATCTTGCTCCCGCCGATATCAAAAAGGAAGGATCCGCATACGATCTTCCGATGGCGATCGGCATTCTCGCTGCAAGCGGAGAAGTACAAGCTTCGATGCTCGATGACTTTGTCCTTCTCGGGGAGTTGGCGCTCGATGGCACGTTACGTCCTGTCCACGGCACATTGCCCATGGCCCTCGAAGTGCGAAAACGAAAGTTGCGTGGAATGATTGTGCCGAAGGAAAACGGGAAAGAAGCGGCAATGGTCGAAGGGATCCAGGTTTTTCCAATGACATCGCTGAAAGAAACCGTTGAGTTCATGCATGGCGATCGTTCCGCCCGCCTACCGCTGAAAGTAGACGTGAACGACCTGTTCATGAACGACCATCAGTACATGTCGGACTTCGCCGATGTGAAAGGACAAGAGAACGTGAAGCGGGCATTGGAAGTTGCAGCCGCGGGCGGCCACAACATTATCATGATTGGGCCGCCGGGGTCCGGGAAAACCATGCTCGCGAAGAGGCTACCGAGCATACTCCCGCCGCTTTCATTCGAGGAATCTCTCGAAACCACGAAGATCCATTCAGTTGCTGGCATGCTCCCGCCAGATACTGCACTCGTTGCCACGCGTCCATTTCGATCTCCCCATCATACTATTTCCGATGCGGCATTAGTAGGAGGCGGAACGGTTCCGCGCCCGGGAGAGATTTCATTATCCCATCATGGTGTCCTGTTTCTGGACGAGCTTCCCGAGTTTGCTCGAAACGTTCTGGAAGTTCTGCGCCAACCCCTTGAAGATGGACGAGTTACGATTAGTCGCTCAAAGCTTTCTGTTGAGTTCCCTGCAAACTTCATGCTCGTATGCGCAATGAACCCCTGTCCATGTGGCTTCTACACGGACCCGAACAAGGAATGCACATGCACGCAATTGATGATTCAGAAATACATGGCAAAAATTTCGGGGCCCCTGCTCGACCGGATTGATCTTCATATTGATGTGCCGGCCGTAAAATACAAGGAACTCTCAAGCAAAGAAAGTGGCGAGAAATCGGGCGAAATCCGTGAACGAGTTATTCGGGCACGGGAGATCCAGTCGAGACGTTTTCTTGAACGAAAAGGGCTCTTCGCAAATGCCGACATGCAATCGCGAGAAATCAGGGAATTTTGTCGAATCGACGGTCAGGGCGAAGAGTTGTTGAAGATGGCAATTACCAAGCTCGGCCTTTCAGCTCGTGCGTATGATCGGATACTAAAGGTCGGTAGAACAATTGCCGATCTTGAATCCAGTGCGGAGATTCGGCCCGAACATATCAGCGAGGCAATTCAGTACCGAAGTCTCGACAGAAACCTCGTCGCGTGATTCCGTTCACGAAGACACGGCGGTTAGGACTGGGAACTCACCTCGGAACTCACAAGGCCGCAAACGGATGGGTGAGTAGTCTTTCGTTACAACTTGACATTCACACAGTTCTAGAGCATATTCTGTCAGAGCCATTCGCCTACCCGGTTTTTTCTGATTTCAACATTATCTCAAATGTGTGATGGGACAACAGCAGATTCTGTTTCTCATACTAGGTGTCTGCATTCTCGGTATAACCGCTTCGGCGGGAATCATCATGGTTCAAGCGGACCAGGTTTCTTTCGAGCGCCATGTGATTGATACTGATTTCCGAGACCTCGAGGTTCGTGCCCGGGCATATCGTGCACGCTCCTTTGAAGAAGGAGGAGGCGAAGGAACCTTCATCGGGTTAACGGCCACGCCGCAGGGAATTGAAAAGCTGACGCAAAATCGCTTCACGCCGTATGCCGAATACTCCATCACAAAGAGCGGCAATTCACGCTCTGTTCAGATTGCCTGCGTCGGATATGCACCGGGAAAAAATCCCCGAAAACCAATCCACATGGTCATGACTGTGTATGCTGATTCCACACAGATAGCTATTCTCAACTGACATTCATACGTCTTTTGTCCGCGTTGTATCTCCCTTCAGTTTTTTTTACCTTGTAACGGTTCTTTCCCTATTCATGCGTAATAATCAACTATCAAGGTAGTTCATGCACAGAGTAACGCTAATTCCGGGAGATGGAATCGGCCCAAGCATTTCCGAATCAACAACAACAATCATCAAGGCAGCCGGTGTCAATATCCAGTGGGATATTGTTGAGGCCGGCCTCGCCGCTATCGACAAGTACCGCGACCCGCTTCCTCCGAATGTCATCGAGTCGATCAAGTCAACCAAAATAGCACTGAAGGGGCCGCTGACAACTCCCGTCGGTTCCGGTTTCAGAAGTGTGAATGTTGCCCTGCGAAAAGAATTCGACTTGTACTCAAACGTCCGGCCTGCACGTTCGTTTGAGGGTGTTCCTGCCCGATATGAAGGCATTGATCTCGTCATCGTCCGGGAGAACACGGAGGAGTTTTATGCAGGTATTGAGCATTATATCGACCCGTCGCGAAGTGCGGCTGAAACGATCGGCATCGTGACGAGAATGGGATCTGAGCGCATTCTCCGCTATGCCTATGAATACGCGAGGAAACATGGACGTAAGAAAGTGACAACAGTACATAAGGCGAATATTCTCAAATATACAGGTGGATTGTTTCTTGATGTGGCCCATGAAGTCGCCAAACAATACCCTGACATTGTCTCCAATGACAAAATCGTTGACAACATGGCGATGCAGATGGTTACCAACCCGCATCAGTTCGACGTAATCGTGACGACGAACTTGTTCGGCGATATTCTCTCCGATCTTGCTTCAGGATTGGTGGGTGGGTTGGGTCTGGCGCCAGGTTCCAATATCGGATATGATGTAGCGATTTTTGAGGCTGTGCACGGAAGCGCCCCTGATATTGCAGGGAAGAATATTGCAAATCCTTGCGCGTTGATACTCGCGGGAGTTATGATGTTGCGTCACATCGGGGAAGAATCGGCCGCGGAGCGAATCGAAAACGCGGTCAGCACCGTGCTGAAGGAGGGGAAATATGTAACCGCAGACCTGAAACCCGCTGCCCCTGTCAGGACGACAGAGATGACGCAGGCAATTGTCAATAAGCTGAAATAGAAGAAGGCAGCGAAGATAAGGAGTAATGGCGGATATGCCACTACTCCTTTTTCTTCGGCAATTATTGACTGAGTTTGTTTCCGTTTACATCACACATCACAACCTCACCGAGACGCATCGTGTCAATGCCATCCTTCACAATGCCCAAATCTCCGACTACCACCACGGCCATCCGCGAAGAATTGAGGTATTTGCCCGAAACGCGCTTAACATCATCGAGCGTTACTTTCTCGATGTTCTGAAGGTACATTTCGTAGTAATTCTCGGGAAGGTTGTAGAGAACGATGTTCTGCAATGCCCCGGCAATTTGTGCGGGAGTTTCAAACGTGAGTGCAAAATTCCCGCTCAAACCCTTCTTCACAAAATCCAGTTCTTCGGCTGTGATCCCGTCTTTCTGTGTTCTATCAATTTCGTAGAAGAACTCGTGCAGTGAACTGTCGGTTTTGGAAGTTGTCACTCCGGCCGACGCGGTGAACGGACCTGCTTGTTTGTTGAAAGAAAAGGATGATCGGGCACCGTAGGTAAAACCGCGTTTCTCACGGAGATTCAGGTTCAGGCGACTTGCAAACTGCCCGCCCAACGCCCGGTTCATGAGGTTGACGGCAAAGAAGTCAGGTGAATTTCTGGCAATTGCAGGAAACCCGATGCGAATCTCTGATTGTGGAGCGGCCGGTTTGTCTATCAGGTATACCATCCGCTTATCGATAGCGGGTGCAGCAGGCATTGTTGCTGCCGGAATTGCTGCGGCCTTCCAGGAAACAAAAAGCGGATCAAGTTTCTTTACAATCTCCTTCAACTTAACGTCACCGACGATGATCAATGTTGCGTTGTTCGGGCGATAGTAGGACTCGTAGAATTTCACCAAATCCTCCCGTTTCATTTCAGCGATTGAAGTCTCGTCGCCTGCGGCATTGCGCCCGTAGGGATGATCGTTACCGTAGATGATTTTGTTGAATGACAACGTGGCGATGGTTGCAGCACGGTCCTTCTGTTGCAGAAGGGCGGTTAGACGTTGCTGTCTCAGACGCTCAAATTCTTTTTCGGGAAACGTCGGATTCACCAAAACATCCGCATAGATCGCAAGGGCCTTATCCAGATGTTTCGTCATGCAGTTTAGGGTCATTGACGATCCGTCGGTGAACGCATTTATGCCGAGATTCGCGCCGATGAAATCCAATTCCTCTGCTATTTGCAGCGCATTGCGTGTCTTCGTCCCTTCATCCAACATATCGGCCGTCATTGATGCGAGTCCGGCCCGGTTTGCCGGATCGTGATCCGATCCGGTTTGAAAGACGAGGTTCATCGCGACAAGAGGCAACTCCCGTGCTTCCACCAACCAAACCGTCAAGCCGTTTTTGAGCGCAGCTTTCTGGATGTCAGGCAGGTCGACGCGCGGTACACCCTGCGCTTTTGGCCGGATTGTTCGGTCAAGTTCCTGGGTAAATGCTGTCATGCAGACTCCCAACATGAATAACGTAAGAGTAGCGGTGAACATCTTCATTCGACACCTCCTTTTCTTTCAAGTGTCTTCTTTTCGGCTGCAAGTTCTACTTTCCCTTCCGGCACAATGCTCAAGGCAACTTTGTTCCCGCCGAGAATCTTTTTGGCAACCGCCAATACTTCGGCCGGGGTAATGCCCTTGTAGCGGTCGAACTCCTTATTGATATTATTTGGATCGCCGGTGAACGTGAAATACGTTGCAAGTGAGTTTGCCTTGCCCAATACGGTAGCGAGACTGTTGGTGAGGCCTGCTTCTCTGTGGTTGATGGATGTTTGAATTTCCTTCTCTGTCACGCCATCGTTGAAGAAAATCGCCAGCTCATCATTGACGGCAGCTTCCATTTCCGTTAGTGACTTGCCGGGCTTTGCCGTTACTTCAATGGAGAACTGGCTGGAAAGTAACTGGCTTGCCTGAAACACGTTGACAGATTGGGCAACCTGCCTCTCGTAGACAAGCGTTTTATACAGACGTGAGTTCTTGCCGGCGCCAAGGATGTCGGCGATAACGTCAAGGACTGCATCCTCACGCGTATTGAGTGGTGCGCTGGGCCAGCGAAGATAGAGGCGAGGAAGCTGTACTTTGTCTTCGAACACCATACGCTTCTCGTCGCTCAGCGTGACGGGCATTGGTGACGGTCTCGGAATTTCCGTCCCTCTCGGAATTGACCCGAAGTACTTTTTCACCCATTCTTTCGCTTGAGCGGGTTTGAAATCGCCGGCGATCGACAGCACGGCGTTGTTCGGGGCATAGTAAATGCGGAAGAATTCCATCACATCCTCGAGGGTTGCGGCAGATAAATCCTCCATGTATCCGATAACCGGCCAACTGTAGGGATGTTCCTCCGGATAGATTGCTTTGGCTATTTTCTCCCACGCGGTACCGTAGGGCTGATTGTCGACATTCTGGCGGCGCTCGTTCTTCACAACGTCCCGTTGGTTGTCGAGCTTTTCTTGCGTCATGGCAGGGAGGAGGAAGCCCATTCTATCCGATTCAAGATAAAGGGCAAGTTCGAGATAGTTGCTCGGCACAACTTCAAAGTAGTTTGTCCTGTCGTTCGAGGTTGTGCCGTTAATGTTGCCCCCTACTTCCTGCAGGAGCTTGAAGTGTTCATCATCGGCGACATGCTGCGAGCCTTGGAACATCATGTGCTCGAACAAGTGGGCAAATCCCGTGCGGCCTTTCTTCTCATTCTTTGAGCCGACGTTGTACATGGCAACCACGGCGGCTACCGGTGCGGAATGGTCCTCGTGGAGAATAACCGTCAACCCGTTGTCGAGTGTATATTGCTCGAACGATACTTTGGTCTGAGCATCAGTTTGCGCGGTTGTAAGCATAAGTATGGCCCCTAGTGTAAGAACTGCAGAAAAAAGCCTGCGAAGACCCGCCGGAGGTAAGCCGGGCGGCCTGTCCTTCCTTCGTTGCATGTGGTTCTCCTTGATTGTAATGAGATGAGATTGGTGATTGTTGAATAGAAATAATATCGCCAATCTTGTACGGAAAATCCATAAAAGAGTTGTGCTAAATCGTCATAACAGGTTGATTTCATGGCGATTTCTTGTAATTTGATGGAGAGGATTTTCCCCTACCCGGTTCATTCCAATCCACGATATACAGGATATCAAAGAAAGGATGTCAGCATGATGCGCTTGTCATTATTTGTATGGCTGTTACTCATTGGAACTTCGTTGTTTGCACAAAGCATTGTGCAAGTGGTACCACTCCCGAACACTACGTACTGGAATCAGGCATGGGGTCTTGCACCTGGCGCCGGCGGTGCGCGGCTCTTCATCAGCAGCGGAACGACAACAGCCGTGTTCAATCGCGGGCATATCTACTCGCTTGATTCTAACGGTGTGGTTCTCGACAGCGTTGTCACCGGCTTGAACTCGAGCCAGGGATTGGCATGGGATGGAGAATTTTTTTGGTACATTCGCGGTAGCGGCACGACAGGACGCATCTACAAAGTGAACACTGCAGGGGCCGTCGTAGATTCAATCATTCCTCCCGCCACATCGTGGTTTCTCGGCGGGGCTTGCTGGGATGGAACCGGCTTGTGGGTTTCACTTTACTCTCCCAACGCGTCGGCAGGACTTTACAAGTACAATGTGACCACGAAAACAATCATTGATACGATTCCCTCGATCGGCCAACAACCTCAGGGTATTGCCTGGGACGGGCAATATCTGTACTACGCAATGGACTTGAACAGCACCGAGCCAAACCTGAATCTCATTTACGTCGTCAATCCTGTTACCCGTGATACAGTCCGAACGATCCCGATGCCCGAGCCGCCGAATGTGGATTCGAACCCACGAGGATTGGCGTGGGACGGGCGCTATTTGTGGCTTGTTGCGGAGCCTGTTGGTGCCGCGTCGGGGCGTTCAATTTACAAATATGACTTGAGCGGAAGCGGAACACCGGATATCGATATTGTTTCGTTGGTTGACTTTTTTGGAACTCGCATTGGACAGCCGAGAACGATCAATCTGAGCATCAGCAATTTGGGTACGGCACCTTTGCAGATCGATAGCGTTCGCATTCTACTCTCAAATCAAATGACGACGACGTTCGTCACGCCTGTTACCGTGCAACCGAATGGTTCCGTTCAGTTCCCCGTAACATACACTCCAACAACATTCGGAAAAGACTCCGCCAGCATACGTATCCACTCGAACGATCCGGACGAGGCGGCAAAAATTGTCGCTGCCCGGGGGTACGGAATCCACGGCACGCCCGTGATTCTGAGTCCCGCCAATTATGATTATGCAGCACGGCGAGTGGGCAGTTCCAACTCGTGGTTACTTACAATCGAAAATCAAGGCGGGCCGCAACTGTCGATTTCTTCGCTTGCAACGCTCACCAACGTGTTTACAATTGATTCTGTCGGATTGCCTTTACTAATCGATTCTCTCGGTTCTGCCAACGTTCGGGTGTGGTTTATGCCAACGGCGGCAACGGCATACACAGATACGTTGAAGATCACCAGCAACGCCTCGAACGGCCCCGTCACGAACATCGTGCTGACAGGAACAGGCGATGCAACTCCGGTTCCGCTCGGTCAGCCATTGTGGACCTTCACCGTTCCCAACAACCCCCGCACAAGCTCAAATCAGAAATTGACAAAGGCTGTAAGGGCCATCAGCGACATAACGGGAGATGGAAAGCCTGATGTTGTCGTATCATCAGAGAACTACTTCACGATGGCGCTCAATGGCAACGCGTCCGTTACAAACGATACGTTGTGGGCTTTCAATACGTACATTGCCAACACAAGTGCCGGCTCGATTGGTACGACAGGTGATTATTCTCATCAAAAGGCGCTTGCTGTTGCGGATCTGAATCAAGATGGATTCAAAGATGTCATCATCGGAACCGGAGGAGGGAACGAGCATGTCTATGCCATCAACGGCCGAACCGGACAGATGCTCTGGACATTCGGCACCGATCACCCTGACAGCTTTTCACTTGGCGATTTCACCGGAGTTGACGTGAGTACGGACTACAATAACGACGGCATTCCCGATGTTATCGCAGCGGCCGCGGCGACAGAATCCGGCGGTGTCGGTGGCCGTCGCAGCATTTACCTGTTCAACGGCGCAAACGGCAATCTGCTTTGGGTGTCGCCTCTTCCGGGCTTCACACACGCCGTCACAGCAATCGGTGACATCAGTGGGGATGGTGTTCCCGATGTGATTGGATGTGTCGGTGAACCGGCGTACAAAGCAAGTGCATTCAGCGGCGCAAACGGCACGTTGCTCTGGGACTTCAGCATACCAACTGCAAGCAGCGGAGGAAAAGAAGTACTGGCATGGCCGGTCACAGGCCAAACCCCCGATGTCATCGTGGGTGCGTTCTGGGGGCCCATATATCGCGTCGATGGAGAATCGGGGACACAAATGTGGTCACGTCCAACCGGCAACAGCGGTGTTATGCAACTTGTCCGCTTGAAGGACGTGACAGGCGACGGCATAGACGAAATTATTGCACCGCTTCTCGTAGGTGGAATCTACTGCATCAATGGCGCAACGGGAGATATTGTCTGGTCGTTGCCCACCGGCAACACGATGGGGGCTGTAGCAATCCCCGATCTCAATAGCGACGGATTTGACGATGTCGCTATTGCCGTGCAGAATCAGGGAACGATGATTGTGAAAGGGCAGGATGGGTCTCAACTCGCCATCTATCCGACCGGTACGGCACAAACCCGTGAAGTCGCTGTAGTACCTGATATCGATGGTAACAACAGCTATGAGATTATTATGGGGGGACAACAGGGCAACGTTGCATTGCTGTCAGGCGGAAGCGGCGTGACGAGTGTCGGCTACGGCCCGACGGGAAATCCCGAAACATACGAGTTGGGACAGAACTACCCGAACCCGTTCAATCCTGCCACAACTATCAACATCACTCTTCCTGTTTTGTCGGATGTCAGGCTGACTGTGTATGATGTGTTGGGCAAAGAAGTGAAGACTTTCCTCTATGAACAAGTACCCGCGGGCACACATCAGATTGTGTGGGATGGAAAGAACCAGGCCGGTTCATCTGTTGCAAGCGGTGTGTACTACTACCGTGTACATGCCGGAACGTGGTTTCAAACAAAGAGCATGATTCTGTTGCGTTAGGGAGAATATGAAGCGTATCGTTTTGTTAGCGTCTGCATTTTTTTGTGGTGCCGCCGTTGCGATGTCTCAAATCGCAGCACGTATTGCTGTGCAGACTGAAGAAGATGTGATTGCGTTGCATCAGTTGGGACTTCGGATTGATGATGTGAAGATTCGAGAACGAGTATCATCCGAAGGAACGAGGCGGTTTCAAGTCTCCTACAATCCTGAAAACCGGTTCGTTACCATTATCGGAAGTGAGAGGGAGATAGAAGCAGCAAAGGGGAGGGGATTCAACATCCTCTCCCTTCAGTATCTTTCCGATGAACCCTTGCCCATGCTTCATAACGCAAACATGGATACGATTGCGTTTCAATTCGGCTGGCCCCGATCGATCTTTAACGGATTGTCGCTGTACGAAAACAGTCCCACGATTGCCGATATTAACAGAGACGGGCAGTTGAATATTTCGGTTACAAACGCGTGGGGATCGTATCAACCGACAAATCCCCCGTACGTCATTACGTGGCGAAGAAACGGCGCATATTTGCCCGGCTTCCCCACTGCACTTCAACCCGGTTTCTTGCAGAGCAGCGCCGATGCCGGAATCTCTGCTGCCGGAGATATTTTCGGAGATGATAAGTTGGAGATTGTTTGCGGCGATGAAAACGGCTATCTCTACGCATTCAATGCAGACGGAACGTCACTCACAGGTTTTCCTGTAAACTTCGGCACCTTTGTGGGCGTGTTTACGCCGGCCCTTGCCGATTTTGATGGAGACGGGAAATGCGAGATCGCCGTCATCTCACACAACTGGGATTCGCCCTACGGCAATGCCTTCCTTCATCTCTTCAAAGTGACAGCAACAGGGCCGGTGGAGATGCCGGGCTTTCCCGTTGATCTGCAGAGAGGCGCACAAAACAGTCCTGCAATCGGTGACCTTGACGGCGATGGGGAGCTCGAAATCGTTGTCGGTACAGGCGGTATCGTTGCTACCCCGATTGCACGGATTATTGCCTTCCGTTCGACCGGACAAGTGATGAACGGATTTCCATTTCTTGTCGGTGCAAGCAGTGTCGGCAATTCGCCGACGTTGTATGATGTAACCAATGACGGAAAGCTCGAGATCCTTATTCGCATGAAGCCGGACAACGATATTAACGGAATCTATGCAATTGATTATCAAGGTCAGATTGTTCCGGGCTATCCGTTCCCGATTACATACGGTAACCCCGGTTCCTGCGTTGCTGTTGGTGATATAAATGGCGACGGTATTCCGGAACTCGCTTACGGAGGCGTTGAGGCTGTTGACTCCGGAAAGGTGTGGGCCTACGATCTCTCGGGCAATCTCCTCACCGGGTATCCCGCGAGAGTGTTTCGAACCTGGGTGGACGGCTCCGTTGCAATTGCCGATGTTGATGGCGACGGCAAAGGGGATGTTGTGTGCGGAACGAACGGCGTGTCCAACAAGCCCGGCGTGATCTGCGGATTCAATTATCTCGGACAAGTGGTGCAAGGATTTCCGCTGATGCCGGGCAACCCGTTGTTGAACAGCTTCGAAACCCATCCCACACTGGTTGATATTGACGGCGATGGCGACACGGAAATTTTTGCCGGACGGTTGGACAAGTATGTGTACGGCTGGGATACCCCGGGAATGTTTGATTCGACGAATGTGTGGAGAACTTTCAAAGGGAATGCTGCACGAACCGGAGGGCAGTTAAGGAGTCCCTCGGCAGTCTCGGTCAGGGATCGAGAATATCGGCCGGCGGATTTCAGGTTGGCGCAGAACTATCCAAACCCTTTCAATCCGACAACGACAATCAGAGTCAGTATCCCAGTACGAACAGATTTCAGTCTTACGATTCATGATGTACTCGGCAGGCAAATCAAGTCCTATCTGTTTGATCATGGTGCAGCCGGGGTTTACGGCATCATCTGGGATGGGACGAACGACAACGGCCAGGCCGCCGCAAGTGGTGTTTATTTCTATCACTTACGAGCCGGCTCGATCGTTCAAAGCCGGCGGATGGTGCTGGTTCGTTAAGATTGCTTGATAGTTTGATATTGTTTTAGCATTTTGCATCTATAAACAGGCGGCAGTATTCACCATCCTCGACTGCCGCCGAGCTGTTCCTTCCCACATTCCATCCTGAAGAATTTTCCGTCGCGACATTCCGATTGTTATCTCCGTCAGGAGTGGGAAATAACTTTGTATTCGTCAACAGGAGGAGTTTGTCATGGTACGAATCGTTACGGTTATCTCTGTTTTTGTCAGCATGTTCTTTCTTTTCCCGGCAATATCTCATACTCAAGTCGATGAGGTGTTGGTCACAATTCCGTCTCTTGCGGCAATTGAAGCCGTTCGGGTGGCCCCGTCAACCATTCGCTTCTATCACCGGTTGGATGATGGTTACCTCGCAGGCACTACGAGAATCGCAACATCATACCTCAAGAAGAGAGGGATAGATGTTGTGGTTGTGGATGATCAACCTTGGAGTGAATCCTACGCAATAGTGGCGAAGCCGCATCCCGGCAAAACAGATGTAAGTCTGGACAGACTGACTGGACGCATGTTACTTGCGGGCGACGATTTCATGCTTGTCAAAGGGTCGGAATCATACTTTGAGCAACTGCGTGAACAGGGTTTTGTCTGCGTGGAAATTGATAGATGGGAAGTGCCAATAGATGCGACAACAACCCGTTTGTCTGAGAGTATCGGGCAGCATCGCTACGGCTTGATTGACACGCTGATCTCGTTTGTTTCAGACACTTCCCTCAGGGACTACATACAAGCAATGCAGAATTTCGGAACGCGCTACTGGAACAACGCGAATCGGGATTCGGTATCGAAATGGGTACGGGCTAAGTACCTCGAAACGGGAATCACGGATGTCAAGCTGGATAGTTTCCAGTACAGCAGCACGTGGCAGGCAAATGTCGTTGCCACGATCCCCGGAACTGTTGATCCGTCGAAGGAGCTTATTGTGGGCGGACATCATGACTCGTACAATTCTGCAAACCAGAATCTTGCGCCCGGCGCCGATGACAATGCCTCCGGAGCAGCCGGGGCAATTGAGATGGCTCGGGTGCTGCAGTTGAGGAATTATCAACCCGCCTATACAATGCGCTTTATGGGATATGCTGCCGAAGAAGCCGGACTTCGGGGCAGCGCAAGTTATGCGCAGCGGGCGAGGGCGGCCAATCGGGATATCCGATGCATGCAGAACTATGATATGATTGCAAACCGGTATCAGGCTCCGACAGATCAAAGCGTGTATGTGGTGTGGTACACAACCAGCGAGGCGTATCGGGATTTGCATGCAACCATGATGCAGATGTACACGCCGCTTGTGCCCGTCGCCACAACGTCATATCGTTCTGGAAGCGATAGCTATTCATTCTGGCAACAGAACTATCGTACGGTGTTTTGCATTGAACGGAACTTCAGTCCGTATTATCACAGCCAGAACGATCTCCTCCAATATCTCGACATGACCTATTGTGCCAACATTGTCAAGTCGGGGCTTGCCATGTTGGTCACGCTCGATCAAATGCCTGCCTCGGTGGCGAATCTCCGGGTGCGGGACCGCGGAAACGGAACATCCTTGTATGCAGCTTGGGATAGTGTCCACGTTCCCGATTTTGCATTGTACAAAATTTATGTCGGCAGAATTCCCGGCGTGTATGACACAGTTTACACACAAACCACGCGTTCCCGAACAATTGCCGGATTAACAGAAGGTACATCCTACATTATTGGCGTTTCGATCGTTGATGTGGTTGGTCGGGAAGGAATGGTAACAGAATTGACCGGCGTCCCCCGAAGTGTACCGCTTCCGCCCGCAGGGCTCGTAACGGAGGGGCTTTCCGGCTGTGTCAAGCTGAATTGGCGAATGAACACTGAAATGGATTTGCGAGGATACAATGTGTACAGAACAATGGTGCCTATTCCAGGTTCACCGTTTATGATGCTCACTTCAACACCAACTCTTGACACACTTTGGATGGATAGCCTCCAGAATACCGGCATCTACGAATACTACGTCACGGCAGTTGATTCACAAATGCATGAAAGCGCCCCGTCGGACACAGTACAGGGGAGTGTCCTAACGGGTATCAGACACGAGGCAGGGTTCTCGCCATTCTCTTTCAGGCTTCACAGCAACTATCCGAACCCGTTCAATCCTTCAACCAGCATCCGTTATGAGGTCGGGCAATCCGGCGATGTGGAAATCCAGGTATTTGACATGTTGGGTCGGGAAGTCGCAACTCTCGTCAATGAGCGAAAGTCCGCAGGATCGTTCGTTGCCGTCTGGAATGCTGGTGAGGCTGCCAGCGGTGTCTATTATGTTCAATTGAAGGCTGAAGGTCGGATTGCCACTCACCGAATGATGTTGATGAAGTGAGAAAATGACAACGAAATCAATATGTCTGGCTGCAGTTCTGTCGGCTTGCGGATTGTTTCGTTCTGCCGATGCCCAAGTTCCGTTTAGTACATCACCGACGTGGACTTCAACGGATGTTGCAAACTACTCAACAGGTTGTGCATGGGCAGATATAAACCAGGACGGGTGGCTTGATCTCGTTGTGGCAAACGGTAACGACATGGCGCGGCAGCGGGTGGTGATTTATTTGAACAACGGGAACGGCACGCTGCCCACCACACCTTCCTGGCAGTCGTCTGATATTGACTATCATGGACATCTTTCCGTCGGCGATGTGAACGGCGACGGATATCCCGATGTTGCAGTGTCGGTGTACATTGGGGCAGCCGGCTTCAGTCAAAAGGGGAAAGTGAAGCTCTACATGAACAATAACGGCACACTTTCCTCCAACCCTACGTGGATTTCTTCAGATGCAGTGTACACGTTCAGTTGTGCTTTCGGGGATGCGGACGGCGATGGCGACCTCGATCTTGCTATTGCCGGAGGTGAATCGTACAACAACAGAGCCGAACAAAACCGCATCTACTACAACAGATCAGGGGTACTGGATTCAGTTCCGGGATGGAAGGCTCGCGATGCAGGGTATAGCTACGACGTTTCTTGGGCGGATATTGACAACGACGGAGACCTCGACCTGGTTTTTGCGAACGAAAAAGGCCCGAATAGGGTTTTCATGAACTACGGCGATTCGATTGGCACAGTACCGATTTGGAATTCCGCCGACGGAGCATTGAATGCGAATTCACTGTTCGTTGCCGATCTCGATGGTAACGGCCTGCTCGATTTGGCAGTGTCGGATAACAACCAGCTTGGAGGAACCGGCAGGTTCAAGCTGTACCGCAATCAAGGGGGAAGGTTAGATTCGATTCCGTTCTGGACTTCGTCCTTTTCGGGATATGGTTCAGGGATAAATCTTGCCGATATCGATTTTGATGGCGATCGTGATTTGATAACTGGTGGCTGGTGGAATCCGGTTCGCATCTACATGAGTCAAAACGGAAGCTTCTCAACAACGCCTCAATGGACTTCCGCCACAAATAGTGTTGTGGAAGCTATCGTCTTCGGCGACTATGATAATGACGGATTGGATACGCTGAATCTCCAATTCATCAGTAACGGTCAAACGAAATTGTACTATATACCGAGAGCGCCCATTCAACGGATCCTTCGGCTGACGTGGAACGGCGATCCCGATTCGGTTGCGCCGTTTTGCTACGATCTTGAGAACGGCTGGATTAGTTTTTCGCTGCCGGCCGGACTTGGCACACACATCGACGTGAGGGTCGTTGTGTCGCACGATTTGGATTTTGCAGTCAGCAATTGGGACAATACTATCGGCAATTACATCTTCAAGAATACCATCACAGTTTCGGTCAGCGAGCAAAATCACATTCCCCCTCAATTCAGATTGTACCGGAACTATCCCAATCCGTTCAATCCTTCAACACGAATCAAGTATGAACTGGAAAGCAACGGACTGGTTGCGTTGAAGGTATATGACATGCTTGGCAGGCAGATTGCTATTCTTGTGAATGAGGAAAAACCTCGGGGGTTACACACGATTGAGTGGGTACCGGAGGAAGGCATTTCAAGTGGCGTATATTATGTCCGATTGGAAGGAGGGGAGAAAACTGCAACAAGCCGGATGGTTTTCCTCAGATAGGAAGGTGTTACCCCTTTTTCTAAAAACCCGTCATCACGACGGGTTTTTTTGTAGCAAGCCGCTTGCCTATGAGTATAACTCTTCTATCTTGAGAGCAATCCCAAAATACCTGCAGCTATCTTGATCTCGATACGCCTTCTTCTTCTTTTCTGCGTCTTAATCTGGGGCTGGACTTTTGTTGCCACGAAAATGTGTCTGGCATATCTCGATCCGTATGAACTTGTCGGGCTACGTTTCGGCATAGGGTTGCCGGTTCTCTTTTTTGTCATCCGGTTGAAACGCCTTCGAATAGAATTTTCGAGACGTGAGTACCGCCCGTTGGCTGTCGGGGCTGTTGTCATCGGTGTTCATTTCCTTATCCAGGCTGTTGCTCTGAACTATACATCTGCAACAAACACGGGCTGGATAATCGCTGCCACCCCTCTTGCGCTTGCCGGGCTTTCTTTCCTCATTCTCAAAGAACGAATCGGGCAGAAAGAGATTGCGGGAATTGCCGTTGCAACACTCGGCATCATCATTCTCATTTCCAGAGGCGACTTCACAAGTCTCGGCTGGTTGACAAGCATTGGAGACTGGCTGATACTGGCTTCGGCCCACACCTGGGCGTTGTACACGATCTCGACGCGAGACATTTCCCGCATACGCAATCCGCTTACAGTCACGCTGTGTGTGTTCGTTCCCGTTACCGTTGTGTGTCTTTTCTACATCCTCGCTGTAAAAGACATTTCAACAATCATGGTACTTCCTGCAGATGTTCTTGTTGCTCTCCTGTTTCTGGGCGTGTTAGGAACATTGGCCCAATGGTTCTGGCAAATCGGTATAGCGAGAATAGGGGCAACGAGGGCAGGTATATTCCTTTATCTTGAGCCGATCGCAACAACCATGCTGGCAATTCCGTTATTGAACGAGTCCTTCACATTCTCTACAGCATGTGGCGGCTTGCTGGTGATGACAGCCGTGTGGTGGGCGCAACGCAAGTAACTGGGGCCTCGTATCATCTAAATATCAATAAGGAGAACAACGTATGAAGCTATTTTTGCCCTTATTCATTCTTTCTTTTGGAGTGTGTCCTGCCATCTCGCAAGAAAGCAAACACACAGTAGGATCGTTGGATTGGCTTTCGGGCACTTGGGAGATGAATATCAGGGGGCGAGTTGTTACCGAACACTGGATGAAGCCGTCCGGCAAAATGATGATGGGGACGAGCCATTCAGTAAAAGATGGAAAGACCTATGAGTATGAGTTCATCCGGCTTGTGGAGAATGATGCCGGAACAATTGAGTACATCGCCCGCCCATCTGGGCAGGAGGGGGCGAGCTTCTCACTGATCGAACTCGATGAACGAAAAGCAGTGTTCGAGAATCTCCGGCACGATTTTCCTCAACGCATCATCTATAACAGAATTTCGTCCGACTCGTTGATCGCCCGTATTGAGGGTGTCAGGGATGGCAAACGAAGGGGAGTTGATTTTCCGTATCGCAGAATTCACTGTGATTGAGGTGGTGCTATGATGCAAGAAGAAGGTTGATTGAAGATTTGTTCAAGCAACTTGAAAAAAGGAGAGAGTGTTGACTGCCTCTGATGGATGACTCCTCAGAGGCGGTTTTTTTTTTGTTCATGGCGACCTCTGAACCTACATCGTACCCAATCAATACTGATGGAGTAGCGAACGTGTGAATCATGAGCAATAATTGGAAACGGACACGACGATGAAACGACTTGCATTGTATTGTATTGTAACGAGTTATGGAGGCAGTGTGAAGGCGGTCTGCCGACTCTGCGGCACTCTATTTGCTTGTAGCACAGGTAAGGAAAAAACCACAAAGTGCATCAGGCATGAGTACGGGACAGACAATTCTGACGTTAGGGGCATTCATGCTTCTCACAACGATTCTGCTCAACTTCTATTCTGTATTGGCAAAATCAAGCGATATTGTAGAGAGTGGCCAGGACGGCATTCTCGCAACAACTTTGTCCGTATCGTACACGGAAATTGCGCAAGGCCTTGCTTTCGATGACATTACCGACACATCTGACGCTGCAATCGGGAACACCAACTTGCTGACGCCCTCGGCCTATCTTGGGCCGGATAACTACCTTGAAACAACCATTGACACGTTCAACGACTTTGATGATTTCAACAACTTCTCGATAGAGAGAGAAGCATCGGGTACGAATCGCAGATTCAGAACTACGTTCAAAGTTCATTACGTTGACCCTGCTAACGTGAACAATATTACAACGAACAGAACATTTACGAAACGGATGGATGTCAAAACGTGGCGTACGTTTCCTGCGGTCTCAGGGAAGGTCGACACATTGCGAATGTCCGTTGTGCTTGGCTATTTTCATTTCGATTGAGAGGTACGAGTGGGAGCAATCCTTGACCTTATTACGTCGACGCTGTTAGGGGCAACTATGTTGCTGATTGTATTAAATGCAAACGACATTGCTGTAGAAGCTCAAAGTGTGCACAGTGGTGACGTTCTTGTGCAGGAGTTGCTCGTATCGACAGTCCGCCTGATCGAAGGCGAATTTCGTAATATGGGGTTCGGCGTACCGGATGAAATGACAACGGTATTGCACGCTGATACCTCTTACATATCGTTCTTGTGTGATCTGGGGCGAGACGGGGGTTTCATAGATACCGTGTCATACTACATCGGGCCGACGACCGAGTTGCTGAGTACCCAGAATGAACTCGACCGCTATTTGTACCGAAAAATCAACACGGACGCTCCCTTGAAAGTGGGTGTCGTAACCATCTTTGATTTGAGATACTCAGCGCGTTCGGGTGAAGAATTACCGGCGCCTGTTCCGGACGACAGGAGGTCGGAGATATACGTTGTTGAGGTGACGGTGGAAGTCCAGAATCCCTACGCAATCAGCAGAAGGGAAGCGGAAATCAACCCGGGTGAAAGAACAGCACGCTTTTCAAGCGCACTGTGGCAACAAACACGTCTCGCATCTCAAAATTCACGACGTTGACGAAAGCAAGGAGGAGAAATGGTAGGTAGAGCATCTCTTATTGTTGTGATGGGCTATGGTTCGATTCTCGGGTATATTGCTCTGAATCTGAACCGATCGGCCACAAATGCAGTCGGCAACATGTCGACATATTATGAAGCAACAGCTTCGCACAACATCGCTCTGGCCGGAGCCAACGTCGGCCTGGCAAAGTTCTATGCGGATACAACGTGGTTCGGTACATTCACACAGAACCTCTCGAGTACGATGGGAGGCAGTTTCACTGTTACCAATACCGATTTGGGAGGCAACAAGGTGCGCTTGAGAAGTGTTTCCACCTACGTTATTCCTCCTCCGAATGCCGAAACGCTACGGGATACTATCGAAGTGTTCTTTGATAAGACACGGTACAACAGTTTCTCCATGTTTGCCTGGATGACGCAGTTTGAGGGAAATGTCTTTTGGATAACCGGCGATACAGTATGGGGGCGAATTCACTCCAATGGTAACCTCCATGTCAATGGGAGGCCCACGTTCTTTGAGAAAGTAACAACCTCAAAAAAATTCGATCCGAAACCGGGCACAGGAACAAACAAGGCCGTCTTTAAAAAGGGATATGAAACCGGCATCGCCCCGATTGACTTTCCGGACGACCTCTCGGCAGTGATAGAGGCCTCGACATCGGGCGGGGTGAAATATACAGAGAGAATTTTCGTCGATTTGGTTCCGGGTACCTCCGCGAACAATGACGGCATTGCAGTCATCAGACGCACACCGTCAGATCCATCTCCCGACACTATTGCATTAAGCAATCCGGCGTTTAACGGGGTTATCCTTTCTACGGACACGGTGCGGGTCAAGGGGACCCTTGACGGTCAGGTAACGATCGCTTCCCTCAAAGATCTGTATGTCGACGACAATGTGCGATACGAGCAAAACCCTAGGACAATGCCGAATAGCGACGACTTGCTGGGTCTTGTTGCAGAGAAGAATGTCATTGTGGCAAACAACCCTGCAAACAATACGCATTGTGAGATTGACGGCTGTGTTTTCTCCCGCGACGGCTCGTTCATGGCTGAAAAGTACAATACGCGTCCGGTAAGCGGCGAATTGCGCTTCTACGGGTCGATTGTGCAGGATACAAGAGGACCGGTCGGCACTTTCTCCGGATCCACTATCAGCAGCGGATTCTCAAAACGTTACCGGTATGACGATCGGCTTTCAAATCCCGCGTTTCGTCCCCCGTACTATCCGGGCTTCTATGTCAAGACGTACGCCATCACAAATTGGTGGGAGAGCTTTCGAGTGCCCGAGATAAGGTGATTCGCGAAGAATCGAAAGCGAGAGTTGCAACTGTTCCGGCGGTTCAATATTCTGTGTGCAGCAATTCGTTGTGCCAGACTCATTCTACAAATCCGGGACTCTTATGTGCCGCAATATCAAAACACTCTTCAATTTTGACCCGCCAGCCACCAATGAGGAAGTCGAAGCTGCTTCGCTGCAGTTTGTTCGCAAGCTGAGCGGCTTCAACAAACCATCCGCTGCAAACCGTCCGGCCTTTGAACAGGCCGTAGCGGAAGTTGCCGCAGTAGCACGCAAGCTAATTGATTCACTCGAAACACAATCACCTCCGCGGAACAGGGAAGTAGAGGCGGAAAAAGCTCGTAAACGTGCCGCAATTCGATTCGGATGAGGCTGTTCTCATCTGTATGAACTCATTTCCGTTTTTCCTATCTTGTTCTCATGAAAATCGGAAATATCGAAATCGACAAGGGCATCCTTCTTGCGCCGATGGAGGATGTGACGGATTTGCCGTTTAGGGTCATCTGTAAGCGGCTGGGGGCGGATATCGTCTATACTGAGTTTGTGAATTCCGAAGGTCTTGTTCGTAACACGGAGAAGACCAAGAAAAAGATGCTCTTCTGGGAAGAAGAACGTCCGTTCGCAATTCAAATCTATGGCGGTGAACCCGCCTCGATGTACGGCGCAGCTCAACTTGCCGAGAGTTTCTCACCCGACATTATTGATATCAACTGCGGCTGCTGGGTGAAAGATGTAGCGATGCGTGGGGCAGGGGCGGGCCTGTTGCGCGATCTTCCGAAAATGGAAAAGATTGCCTCGACAGTCGTTAACGCGGTGAAGACGCCGGTAACGCTGAAGACGCGTCTCGGCTGGGACAAGAGCAGTATCCGTATTGTTGATGTAGCGAGAATGTGTGAAGCCGTCGGTATCCGGGCGCTTGCTGTCCATTGCCGCACACGCGATCAGGGTCACAAAGGCGAGGTTGATTATAGTTGGATTCCGAAGATCAAAGAAGCTGTGTCTATTCCCATTATCGTGAATGGAGATATTGTCTCCCCCCAGAACGTCAAGACTGTCTTTGATACAACAGGTTGTGATGCCGTCATGATCGGACGGGGAGCGGTTCTCAATCCATGGATTTTTCGTCAAGCGAAGCAGTTCATGGCAACGGGCGAGCTCTTGCCGGAACCAACAATTGAAGAACGTGTGGGTCTTTTGCGCGAACATCTGAAACTCTCGGTTGAATTCAAAGGCGAGCGGGCTGGCGTCATCGAACTTCGAAAACACTACTCGGGCTTCTTGCGCGGCATGCCGCATATCTCAAAAGTCCGGATGGAACTCATGCAGTATACCGAAGCGGAGCCGATACTTGAGCATCTCACAAACTTCTTGGAACTCTATTCTCCATCGTCCGAAGCGATTGCCGTTTAGGTGAGTCTTAAAATCAATGCCACTCGATACAAAAACTATCGTCTCAATCCTTGATGAAATGGGAACGTTGCTGGAATTGCAGGGAGCAAACCCGTTTAAATCCCGCGCATTTCATAACGCATCCCGCGCACTCGAAGGCGTTTCCGATGACATGGGTGATCTGGTTGACTCGGGAGGAATTCGGGAGATTCCGGGGATTGGAGAGAGTATAGCGAAGATCATTGCCGATCTCGTGACGAAGGGTCGGTCGAACGATTACGATGATCTGAAGAAGGCTTTTCCACCAGGTGTGCCTGAAATGCTGAGGATTTCAGGTCTTGGCCCGAAAAGGGTGAAGGTGTTGTTTGAGCAAATGAAGATCACGTCACTCGACGAGTTGCAGGACGCGGCAAGAGCCAACAAACTTGCCAACCTTGCCGGTTTTGGTGAGAAGACAGAGCAGAATATTCTCAAAGGAATCGAAGCTCTGCGTGTTCGAAGTGACAAGCATTTGTATCCTGCGGCATTCATTCCGGCGAATGCTATTCTTCATCATCTCAAGAAGCACAAGGGAGTTGTTCGAGCTGAAATAGCCGGAAGCCTGCGCCGGAAGAAGGAGGTGATAGGTGATGTCGACCTCGTGGTCAGTGCGAAGGATTCACAGCGTCCGGCAATCATGGATGCATTCGTGTCTCATCCTGAAGTTCAGAGAGTGGTCGGAAAAGGGGAGACAAAATCGAGTGTCGTGTTAACGGCAGGAATCAACTGCGATTTGCGAATAGTTGATGACAGCGAGTTTCCGTTTGCGCTGAATTACTTTACAGGCAGCAAGGAACATAATGTTGAAATGCGCACACGCGCGAAACAATTCGGCTGGAGCCTGAATGAGTACGGATTCTCGGAGATTGGAGCAGACGAAAAGCGTGGGAAGGCAAAGAAGATTGTCCGGTGCAAGGAAGAAGTTGATCTGTACAGAGCTTTGAAACTCAGTTATGTTCCTCCCGAACTCAGGGAAAATACCGGTGAATTCGTTGCAGCAGAAGCGGATGTGTTGCCGGATCTTATCGAGGAACGGGATATTCGCGGCACGTTCCATTGCCACACAACATATAGTGACGGCGTCAATTCTCTTGAACAGATGGCAAAGGCCGCGAAAGAGTTGGGTTGGGAGTATCTTGGCATTGCAGATCACAGCAAAGTTGCCGCGTACGCCGGAGGTTTGAGTGAAGAAAACGTGAAAGCGCAGTTCAAAGAAATTGATGAACTCAACAAGAGACTCAAGGGCTTTCGAGTCATCAAAGGGACGGAATGTGACATTCTGCCGAACGGTGATTTGGATTGGTCGGAGAACATTCTGGCCTCGTTCGAATATGTTGTCGCCTCGGTGCACAGCAGCTTCAAGAAGAATGAAAAGGAGATGACGAAACGAATCGTCAAGGCTTTGAAAAACAAGCACGTAACCATGCTTGGCCATCCGACGGGGCGATTGTTGTTGTCACGGGAGGGTTATCCCGTGAACATGGTTCAAATCATCAACTGCGCAGCCGATTACGGTAAGGCAATTGAAATCAATTCCCACCCGACAAGACTTGATCTGGACTGGCGACTTGTGAAGTACGCAAAAGAGAAAGGTGTCATGATTGCAATCAATCCGGATGCCCACAATATCGAAGGACTGCGGGATGTCTTCTATGGGGTGGGGATTGCCCGGAAAGGCTGGCTGGAGAAGAAGAATGTGTTGAATTCAAGACCACTTAAAGATATGCTTACGTTGCTACACATCTCCTAACGTGAAATGCCGAACGTCGTCTTTGTGCCTTTCAACAAAACAAAGCGGGTCAAAGCGGGGGCAACCATTCTTGCCGCTGCAAATCAGGCTGATGTGCCTATAGGACAATCGTGCAGTGGTGACGGTATTTGCGGATGGTGCAAAGTGACGGTTGTTTCCGGTACCGACAATCTTGCACCACCCACAAAGCTCGAAGCGAAATTGATCGCGGAGAAATTGTTCGGCCAAAACGAGAGGGCTGCCTGTCTGGCAATTGTGCGGGGAGATGTTGCAGTCACAACTTCGTACTGGTAGATGTAATTTAAATCGATATTGCCTCGGAATTCTGCTGATAGCCATCGGCGCCATCTTCCCACTCGATAGTCTTGGCATTGTGGCGTTCAGATCTCTGTTGTATCACTTCTGGCCCGTTCTCCTGATTCTCGTAGGGATCGGCATTCCCTAGAAGGGGCGGAAGCCAGAGTCTTTATCAAAACAACATCTTCACTAGCTCCTACAATCAAGCGATGCCACGATATCAACGTCACATATTTGTTTGCATAAACGAGAGAGAACCGGGACATCCGAAAGGTTGCTGTTTAGAGAAAGGTTCGGCTGAAGTTCGGGACAAGATCAAGGATGAACTCAAGAAACGGGGCCTCGCTCCGGTCGTTCGTGCCAACAACGCCGGTTGTCTTGATGCCTGCGAATACGGCGTAACATTGGTAATCTACCCTGAAGGGATCTGGTACGGAGGAGTCAAGAAGGAGGATGTTGAGGAGATTGTCGACCGCACGATTATTCATGGCGAGGTCATTCAACGCCTCTTGATTCCTAATGCACGGTACGTACCCGAATCATTGCAATACCCGAAGCTTCAAGAATAAGTAAACATGGCAACGACACGTACTCGAAAGCCCGCGCTCGAAGATTCGGAGAAGAAGAGGCAGCGGGCACACCACATCCTTACACTGCTGAAGAAGGAGTTCCCTCATCCTCTCACTGCACTCCATCATGAAAATGCGTTCCAGCTTCTGATTGCAACAATTCTCTCCGCCCAGTGCACAGATGAACGGGTGAATATGGTGACGCCAGGACTCTTCAAGAAATACAAGACTCCACAAGCATTTGCGGCTGCAAATCCTGCCGAACTTGAACAAGACATTCGCCCGACAGGTTTCTACCGGATGAAGACGAAGAATATCATCGGGTGTAGCAACGCCATCATGGAACGATACAAAGGAGAAGTTCCTGAAACGTTGGAGGAATTGGTAACACTGCCGGGGGTGGGCCGCAAGACCGCGAATGTTGTGCTTGGGCAGGTGTTCGGCATTGCATCAGGCGTCGTCGTCGACACTCATGTGCACAGGCTTTCGCGCCGTCTTGCCTTTACGCACCAGGATACGCCCGAGAAGATTGAAGAAGACCTGATGGAGTTGTTCCCGAAGAAGCAGTGGATTGATCTTGGAACCGTTCTGATTCTTCACGGAAGAAAAACGTGCATCGCGCGCGCGCCGCGCTGCGAATCCTGCCCCGTAAGTCAGCTCTGTCCGTCAGCAGAACTCTACTAAGTAAGGTACATCTCACAGACCAGCGGTATCCTGCGTCTGCGAAGGCACCTTCTCCTCCACAAAGGGTTGATGACTCACACCTTCAATGCGCGCCGACCCGGATTTTTGAACTGCACGAATGGCAGTGATGCAGTTTTCCTTTGATCTATACAAGACCCCCGAAATTGCGACAAGCTTGCCTGCATTAGTGCGAAGCTCCCATTTCCACTGAGTGTTGGCGTCATGAAAGAGATGATAAATCATCGTAACCTCCGTACGTGTCAGTGAGCGGTTCATGATCTCGCCTTCTCAACCCTGCGGGTCAGATGCGCGCAAAATGTTACGAAAGTCAATCCAAGAAGTCAAGTGACGGAAGGATTTGTGAGGGATTCCACAGCTTGCGGCCGAAAGCCCTAATTCTTGCTCAGCAATTGGTTGTGAAGGCGGTGAATACAAGACGGGCAAAAGTAGAGGAGTTTATAGTCGCCGATTTGTCGCTCAATGAGCATCGAAGTATTGTATTTCTCGCGACAAATTGAACATCTCTCCATATTGAGTTCTTCGGGTGGCTTCCCCTGCCTGATGACGGCCTTAAAACCAACGAATGCAACCACGAGGATGAGAAGAAGAAAGACGGATGCGAGAACGGTAAGTGTCACGAGTCGTCAGAGTTTCATGCTGAGGGAAACCCCGTCCCGGATGGGAAGGATTGTTGTGAAAAGTCGCGAATCGGAATAGAGCATCCTGTTGAAAGTGAGAATTGCTGCCGATGTTTCGTCTGGTGTGTTGGCGAGGATGCGCCCTTTCCACAGAACATTGTCCGCAAGGAACAGCCCGCCACGACGCAATTTGGGAATACCGAGAGAGAGTGCCCGCGGGTAAGCATGTTTGTCGATATCGCAGAACATAATATCAAAGGGCCCGTCCTCTGATGCGAGTACATCCAGTGCATCACCAACTCTGAAGTCAACCTTCTTGTCCAATCCTGCGCGGCGCAACCATTCCTTAGCGCGTGCGGCATTCTCTTCTTTCGTATCAGTGCAGATAACTCTCGCGTCGTCGGCAGTTCCCTTTGCAAACCAATACGCCGAGTAGCCGAAACCGGACCCCAACTCGAAAATGCGTCGGGCGTTTGCGGCAGACGCGAAGAGCGTCAACAGCCTTCCGACAAGGGGACCAACAATTGGAAAGTTGGTCTTACTCGCAAATGTTTCCATTTCAGTGAGAATAGAATCCCGTTCAGGAGAGACGTGTTTCAGGTATTCTTCAATAAGCGGATGAACGATGTTGAGATCAGTTTCTTGCATCCGAAACGTAGCGGATATTGTTGTATGAGATGTTGTTGAACAAATATACAGTAACTCTCTCAATTTTCAAATCTGAGAAGCAGCGCACCGGGGTTTCCCAGAAGTAGGAAATCGCTGCATTTGCATGAAGTCTTTTCCTGATAGTTCCGTCGAATTGTGAAGCTTCCGTGGCACGTAAACTGCGCGTTAATTGATTGATACGCATCTGCTCAGCAACACATGTCATTCTTTGAGGATCAATAAATGATCATTATCGAGTTCACACATCTTGATGAACTGTTTTCGGCATTGCGCAAACGGGAATACACGATCATCGGACCCGTTGCTCGTGACGGGGCAATTGCGCTCGACGTCATCTATTCTGCTTCCGATTTGCCGAAAGGCCATCATGATGAACAGCAGCCCGGCACGTACTTCCTGAGACATGAAAACGATGAGGCGCTATTCGGCTATGTCGTGGGTCCGCAATCCTGGAAGAAATATCTGTATCCCCCGCGCATGAAGCTCTTTTCTGCAAGCCGGGCAGGGAAGGGATTTGAGATTCTCCCTGATTCTGTTACGCCGCCCTCGAAATATGCGTTTGTAGGAGTGCGTCCTTGTGAAATCAGTGCAATGGTAATCAATGATGCCGTTTTTGACGGCGGTCAGTTTACGGATGCCAGATATGTGTCAACACGGAAAGGTTCGTGCGTCATCGCAGTGAACTGCACTCGCTCCGGCGGAAATTGCTTCTGTGCGTCGATGAATACCGGACCGAGGGCCACCCATGCATTCGATTTGTCGATGACCGAGATATGCGAGAACGGCACTCACCATTTTGTCGTCGAGGTTGGTAGCGAATTGGGACAGAGCATTCTTGATGAGGTCAAGCACAGAAAGGCCGAAAAGAGTGAAATGGAGCGTGCCTTGGAACTGCTGTCGACAACAGCGACAGGCATGGCCAAATCACTCGTAACCGAAGGATTGCCGCAATTGTTGAATGACAATTATGAACATCCCGAATGGGATGACGTGGCAAAACGATGTCTTGCGTGTGCCAACTGTACACTGGTGTGCCCGACATGTTTCTGTTCCACCGTCGATGATATAACAGACCTCACCGGCGATCATGCAGAACGGTGGAAACGATGGGACTCCTGCTTCACGTCGGATTTCACAAGAATCGCAGGCGGAAATATCCGCATGTCCACGCGTGCACGGTATCGTCAGTGGATGATGCACAAACTCGCGCACTGGCACGATCAGTTCGGGACATCGGGTTGCGTCGGGTGCGGACGCTGCATTACGTGGTGTCCTGTGGGGATTGACATTACACACGAGGCACAACGCATTCGGGAAACAAGTATCTCAACCATCAATACGTAAGGAGATTGAACATGGAAGACCTAACCATAATTCTCCGTCAGCATCCGTTCCTTCGCGGCTTGTCAGATGAGCACATGCAGACATTGATCGGGTGTGCTACAAACGTCAGGTTTGCAGAAAACTCCCGTCTCATCAACGAGGGTGAACTGGCGAACAAGTTCTTTCTGATCCGCAGCGGACGTGTTGCGCTGGAAGCAGAAGTGAGCGGGCGAGGCGGCATCCGCATTCAAACTGTAGGCCCCGGCGAAGTGCTTGGGTGGTCGTGGCTGATTTCCCCGTATCGCTGGCATTTCAGCGGTGTGGCCGTGATGGACACACGAGCGATTGCTCTCGATGCAGAATGTCTACGCAACAAATGCGAAACAGATGCTCACTTCGGCTATGAAATGTTGAAGCGTCTTGCTTCAGTAATGGAGCGCCGCCTCGAGGCAACGCGCTTGCAGTTGCTCGACATGTATGGCATTACCTCAACCGGAGTGACGCCATGAAGGATGAGTTGGCACATAGGTCGTCGAGCGTCGCTGATGCCATGCTAACCCACCCGGTCACAATCCGCAAAGTTATTTGGGAGAATGACGACACCTTTACGCTTACGCTGGACATGAACGGAATGCCGGATGCATTTTCGTTCCTTCCCGGTCAGTTCAATATGTTGTATGTCTACGGGGTCGGCGAGGCCGCTATTTCCATCAGCTCCGATCCGTTGAGAACCGGAACACTCGACCATACCATTCATCGGGTGGGGACCGTGACAACGGCACTCTCCCAGAAGAAGAGGGGCGATGTCATCGGGATACGTGGTCCGTACGGGTCAAATTGGCCGCTGGATGTTGCACGAAAACGCGACGTCTGCATTATCACCGGGGGCATCGGTCTTGCACCATTGCGGCCCGTAATCTACTCCCTCCTAAAAAAGCGTGAAGAATACGGACGCATCATCATTCTATATGGAGGCAGAAGCCCGCTGGATTTGCTCTACCGAGTGGAGCTTGAACGATGGGAAGATGAGAAGAATGTGGAAGTTCTGGTAACCGTTGATCGCGGGGACTCATCGTGGAAGGGTCACATTGGCGTCGTGACGTCTCTCCTGTCGTATATAAAGCTTGATACGCGCAACACGCTCGCGTATGTCTGCGGACCCGAGATCATGATGAAGTATACGATTGACGAGCTTGAGCGTCGCGGCTTGCCTCTTGATAGAGTCTACCTTTCGATGGAGCGGAACATGAAGTGTGCAGTCGGGTTCTGCGGGCATTGCCAGTACGGACCGACATTCATCTGCAAAGATGGCCCCGTGTTTCCGCTCCCTCGGATTCGATCATTGCTGGATAGAAAGGAGTTGTAGATATGCCGGCAAAAAAACCGAAGCTTGCAGTCTTCAAATTTGCATCTTGCGATGGCTGCCAACTCTCTCTTCTTGATGCAGAGGATGAACTCCTTCTAGTTGCAGGAGCTGTGGAGATTGCCAACTTCCCTGAAGCCAGCCGTCGCATACTACGCGGTCCGTACGATATCGGGTTGGTGGAGGGCAGCATAACAACTCCGCATGACGTTGAACGGATCAGGCATATTCGGAAGGAGTGCAAAGTTCTGATTACGATCGGAGCGTGTGCGACGGCCGGCGGCATTCAAGCGCTGCGGAATTGGAAAGATGTGAAGGAGTTTACGAGACTTGTGTACGCTTCTCCGGAACATATCTCGACACTCGACCGTTCAATGCCTGTCGGCTCGTATGTGCATGTCGATTTCGAACTGCGAGGATGCCCCATCAACAAGTATCAACTGATTGAAGTGGTCAATGCGTATCTCAACAAAAGAAAGCCGAACATACCTGCGCATAGTGTGTGCATTGATTGCAAGACCAAGGGAAATATCTGTGTGATGGTGGCGAAGGGCACGCCCTGTCTCGGCCCGGTTACGCAAGCAGGATGCGGGGCGCTCTGCCCCTCGTTCCATCGCGGTTGCTACGGCTGTTTCGGACCGATGGAAAGCCCGAACCCGGCCTCATTGAGCAAGCAACTGAAAGATTTGGAACTGGGAAATCATGATATCATGCTCTTGTTCCGCGGGTTCAACGCATACGCAGAGGCGTTCAGAAAGGAAAGTGACGCGCATGAAAAATAGAATCATCAAAGTAGATCAACTCGCCCGTGTCGAAGGTGAGGGGGCGGTGTTTGTCAAGATCAGCTTGGGGAAAGTGACTGATGTGAAGCTCAAGATCTTTGAGCCACCCCGCTTCTTCGAGGCGTTTCTTCGCGGACGGGACTACTCCGAAGCACCAGATATCACGGCTCGTATTTGCGGCATTTGTCCCGTCGCATATCAGATGAGCGCCGTAACGGCAATGGAGGATGCCTTCGAGATAGAAGTGGATGGCCAACTGCGTGAACTGAGAAAGCTCCTCTACTGCGGCGAATGGATTGAAAGTCACGTTCTTCATATCTACATGCTTCATGCGCCCGATTTCCTAGGTTATGAAGATGCCCTGCTTCTCGCAAAAGACCAGCCGGACCTTGTGAAGAAAGCCCTTCGCATGAAAAAAATCGGCAACGATCTTATGACTCTGATCGGAGGACGGGAGATCCATCCGATTAATGTCAAAGTGGGCGGATTTTACCGTGTTCCGACAAAATCTGAACTGGAGCAAAAACGTGATGACCTGAAATGGGGACTGGATGGTGCAATTGAGACGGCTAAACTTGTCAATACCTTTGAGTTCCCTGATTTCGAAGTTGACTATGAGTTTGTATCGTTGAAGCAGCCGAATGAATATCCACTCATAGGCGGCAGGTTCGTCAGCAGCAGCGGATTGGATATCGCCATTCGTGAATACGAATTTCACTTTGAAGAACGGCATATCGCGCATTCAAACGCCCTCCATTCGGTGGAGAAGGGAAAAGGCCCGTACGCCGTTGGCCCGCTTGCCCGCTTCAACCTGAGTTTCGAGACCCTGTCGGAAACCGCACAGCAAGTGGCAAGAGATATCGGGTTGGCGCCGGTAGTAAAGAATCCGTTCAAGAGTATTATCGTTCGCGCTATCGAAACCATTCACGCATATGAAGAATCTCTTCGAATCATTACCCAATACGAAGAGCCGGAACACCCGTCGGTTGAAGTGTGGCCGCAAGCCGGTATCGGTTTCGGAGCAAGTGAGGCGCCTCGAGGCACCCTCTATCACCGCTATCGGGTAAATGATGACGGGACGATTCTCGATGCCAAGATTGTGCCCCCCACAGCGCAAAATCAGCCAACAATAGAAAGCGATTTACGTCTTTTCGTTTCGGCGAACGTTGACTTGCCGCGTGAGGAACTGACGTGGAAGGCAGAGCAGGCAGTGCGCAACTACGACCCGTGTATATCGTGCGCAACACATTTTGTAACTTTAGAGAAGGAGTAAGACTTGCGTCGGCTGTAATGCCAATGAGGGTTATCTTCTGAAAGGAGGGTAGAAATATGGCAACACGCTATGAACACACACAAATCGGTATGGTTATGGTGGGAATGCTTGCGCTGGGGATTTTCTGTGCAACATTCTGGATGATCTATCTTGGATTCAGTTGGATAGGTCTGATTGCGCTTGTTGCACTTGACGCGTCCTTGATGCTGTTCTCGACACTGACAGTGAGAATTGAGAATCGCATCTTGCTGATTTCCTTCGGGCCGGGAGTGATTCGCAAGGCTTTCGACTTGAATCAGGTGCGAGAATGTTTCGTAGTCTTAACTCCGACTCACCATGGCTTCGGTATTCGCTGGATGCCTGAGAGTTGGCTCTACAACGTGCCGGGTACACACGCAGTTGACCTGACCATGAAAAACGGCACGCACTATCGCATAGGTACCGATGCTCCGGAAGATCTGGCACAAGCGATTCAACGGGTTATTCATGCGTGATGCGGACGACAACATCCGCAAGGCATAAGGGGATGGTGATGCAACAGAGTAAAACACCTTCTGCCAGAAAGACGACGAGCACACGGAAAGCCCGGTCGTTGCTGGTCATAGGTGTTGGCAATGAGTACAGAAGTGATGACGGGTTGGGCATCTGCGTTCTTCGCACGTTGCGTCGTCGCATGAGTAACGACATGAGAATGATAGAACTCAGTGGGGAGGGAACATCGCTTATGTCCGCGTGGAGGGAGGCGGAGCATGTACTCATCATTGATGCTGTGGTGTCGGGTGGGCCGGCGGGTATGTTGCATCGCCTTGATGCAAGGCGCGATCGGATTCCCAAGTATCTCTTTCATTCGTCGAGTCATACATTTGGCGTAGGCGATGCCATTGAACTTGCGCGAGAACTTGATGAGCTCCCGCAATCTCTCATCCTGTACGGTCTTGAAGGCGAATCGTTCGAGGCTGGTGTAGGGCTTTCGGAGTCGGTGGTGCGAATGGTGCCGGATCTCATTCATTTAGTCGAACGTGATATTGAGCGACTGTTGCGCGCAGAGTAGTGCTTCTAAATCCTCCATGATCCTGCCACACTTCCAACTCCTAAATATGACAAAAAGGAGGGTTGGGAGTCCCATTTGTTGGAAATTACCCAATCAGTGCTGCTGAAAATCGACGGAAAATCTCACTTTAGAGGGCATGATTGTTGACTTATGCTACAGTAACCTCGACAGGCTGAATTTTTGTCAACTCGGTGAGAGAAATGCACATTGCTAATATGACCCGGCTGCGGGTTGCGATTCACGGCGCCGTACAAGGCGTGGGCTTTCGTCCGTTCATCTACAGGCTCGCGTCTGATTGTCACCTGAACGGCTGGATTGAGAATTCCCCGCAGGGGGTATGCATTGAGGTTGAGGGTGGGAAAGAATCGTTGGAGAGATTTCTTCTTCGCGTTGTTTCGGAGAAGCCGGTGCACTCTTCGATTCAAAGCCTCGAAGCAACGTACCTCGACCCTGCAGGCTATTCCGGTTTTGAAATCCAATCGAGCAATCATGCTGGTAAGCAAACGGCACTTGTTCTTCCCGACATTGCAACATGCCCTGATTGTTTGCGCGAGATGCTCGATCCGTTGAACCGCCGGTATCTGTATCCCTTCATCAACTGCACACATTGTGGCCCGCGGTTCAGCATCATTCAGTCGCTTCCGTACGATCGCGTCAACACAACGATGAAGCAATTTGAGATGTGTGACGAGTGCCGGCATGAATATGAGAACCCGCAGGATAGGCGATTTCACGCTCAACCGATCGGCTGTCCGCAATGCGGTCCACGCATTGAACTGTGGGCACAGACCGGAACGATTCTCTCCAGAGGCCAGGAAGCGCTGACCACCGCTGCAACATCCATTCAACAAGGCATGATTGTCGCGCTAAAAGGACTCGGAGGTTTCCACCTTCTTGTTGATGCAGGGAACGAGGATGCTGTAGTGAAACTGCGATACAGAAAGCGTCGCGAGGCAAAGCCGCTTGCGGTGATGTTTCCTTCACTTTCGGAAATTGAGACGGCATGTGAAGTATCTGCTTTGGAACGTCAGGCCCTTCAATCCCCGGAAGCACCAATCGTTCTTCTCCGGAAACGTTCGGAAAGCACTTCAAGAGTTGCGCCGTCAGTATCTCCGGCAAACCCGTACATTGGCGCAATGCTCCCGTATACGCCGCTTCACCATCTTGTAATGCAGAAATGCAGTATCCCTCTCGTTGCGACGAGCGGAAATGTTTCCGATGAACCCATCTGCATTGATGAAAACGAAGCGTTGCAGAGGCTTCACGGAATTGCCGATGTGTTTCTTGTCCACAACCGCCCCATTCAACGGCATGTTGATGATTCGGTTGTAAGAGTCATGTTGGGCAGAGAACAGGTATTACGGCGGGCCAGAGGATACGCTCCCCTTCCGATTCGATTGAAGTATGACGTGCCGACGATGATGGCCCTCGGCGCGCATCAGAAGAACACGGTATCAGTGTCAACCGGAAGAAGTGTGTTCATAAGTCAACACATTGGTGATCTTGAAACGCCTGAAGCATTTAATGCGTTTACGAATGTTGCCGCCGACCTTCGAGGTCTTCTCGCTATTTCTCCGGAACTGATCGCAACAGATATGCACCCCGACTATCTTTCAACACAACATGCACAGTCTATCGGACTGCCTATCACGCAAGTCCAGCATCACATTGCCCATGTAGCAGCGTGCATGGCTGAGAATGAACTTGATGACAATGTATTGGGTGTGTCATGGGATGGGACAGGACTCGGATGTGACGGAACGATATGGGGTGGGGAGTTCTTTCTTGTGCACGGCTCAGAGTTCACACGCGTTGCAACGTTCAGGGAGTTTTGTCTTCCCGGCGGTTCGCAGGCCGTCCGCGAACCACGCCGCACTGCAATTGGTTTGATGCATACAATGCTCGGAGATGATGTTTTTATTATGAAAGATCTGTTGCCGGTTTCGGCGTTCACACATACGGATTTGAGACTACTCCAGCGGGTGATGGTTCAAGGGGTGAATTCTCCCCGAACGACAAGTGTCGGTCGTCTGTTCGACGCTGTCGCGTCGATTGTGAATCTTGCACACAAGGTAAGCTACGAAGGTCAAGCTGCGGTAGCGCTGGAGTATGCCATTGATGACCATGAAAACCAATCCTTCTACGAATATCATATCGAAACAAAGCAAAGCGAGCCGCTGCTATTCAGTATTGATTGGGCTCCGATGATTGTTGGGATTATTCATGATGTGAATTCTGAAATTCCGATTTCGTGTATTTCAGCAAAATTCCATAACACTCTTGTCGAGATGATTGTGGGCGTTGCGCGTCTCCAAGGAGCCCAGCGAATTGCGTTGACCGGTGGCTGTTTTCAGAACAAGTACCTCACGGAGCGTGCAGTGAAACGGCTTCGTGAAGAAGGATTCACCCCGTATTGGCATCAACGAATTCCACCGAATGACGGTGGAATTTCTCTCGGGCAGATCGCCTTTGCCGCGAGGATGGAGGCGAGCGCAAAAAACATGCATGACCACGACCTGCTGCACAGTTCTTTTGTGCTGATTCCATCTGATAACTAAAGTGTCACGAAAAGGAGGCCTGTAATGTGTCTCGCAATTCCGGGAAAGGTATTGACGATAGAGAAGGATGCTCAACCAGTGATGGGAAATGTCAGCTTTGCAGGCATTCAACGGCGTGTTTGTCTCGAATGGCTTCCCGACATAAACGTGGGAGAGTATGTTCTTGTGCATGTAGGCTTTGCTCTGAGCAAAGTTGATGAAAAGGAGGCGAAGGAGACGCTGGATATTCTGCAGAAGATGAGGGACGGGCTTGATGACCTAAAAGAAGACGGAGATTTGTAGCGTGAGATTCATCGATGAATATCGAGATGGTGAAACAGCCCGGCGCTATGCCGAAGAAATCAAGAGGATCACTACCCGTACGTGGACTCTTATGGAAATCTGCGGCGGGCAAACACATTCCATTATAAAGAGTGGAATTGAGTCTCTCTTGCCCGCTGAAATCCAACTGTTGCACGGGCCCGGTTGCCCTGTGTGCGTGACACCCCTCGAAATTATCGACAAGGCGATAGCGATTGCCTCACGCTCGGACGTCATCTTCACGTCGTTCGGGGATATGTTGCGCGTACCGGGCTCACACAAGGACCTTCTTTCGGTGAAAGCCGAAGGAGGAGATGTCCGGATGGTGTACTCACCCCTCGACGCATTGACAATCGCTAAGAACAATCCTGACAAGCGGGTAGTCTTCTTTGCCGTGGGGTTCGAGACCACAGCCCCAGCTAATGCAATGGCCGTGAAAGAAGCACGCAAGCAGAGCATTGTGAATTTCTCAATACTGAGTTCGCATGTCCTGGTTCCACCTGCTATTGCAGCAATTCTCTCATCTTCAACAAACAAGGTTCAAGGATTGCTCGCAGCGGGTCACGTCTGCACCGTCATGGGGTATGAAGAGTACTTTCCTCTTGCTGAGCAGTACAAAGTGCCGATTGTTGTTACGGGTTTTGAGCCGGTTGATATTCTTCAAGGAATCTACATGACGGTAAAGCAACTTGAAGAAGGTCGTTACGAGGTGGAAAACCAGTATTCGCGTTCTGTACGCAGAGAAGGGAATCCTGCAGCACGGGCATTGCTGAAAGAAGTGTTTGCTGTAATAGATCGGAAATGGCGCGGCATCGGCGAAATTCCATCAAGCGGATTCGGCCTATCGGAACTGTATACCGAGTTTGATGCGGAACAAATATTCGGCGTTGAATCCATTGAGGTTCAAGAACCTGCTGTGTGCATTGCAGGAGACGTGCTGCGAGGAATACGCAAACCTCAGGAATGCCCCGCCTTTGGAAACGAATGTAAGCCCGAACATCCGCTCGGCGCGCCGATGGTGTCGTCCGAGGGTGCTTGCGCCGCATACTACAACTACAAAAGAATACGAAACACAATAGCAACCCAATGACTATGAACGCAAGCTACGCCCTGACCAATCCAATTTCACTGCTTGTTGATAAGCAGTCGGAAGAATTTACGCGCGAGGATATGCTATCGGTGATCGAGCAGAAACGCATCGAAAGAATTACCTTCCGGTACACTGCGCTCGATGGCAAGCTGAAAGAACTGAAGATTCCGGTATCCAGTCGGTATCAGGCCGAACGTATTCTTGCAGATGGCGAGCGGGTTGACGGATCCTCGTTGTTCAAAGGAATGGTCGATACCGCATTATCCGATCTGTATGTGGTTCCTGTGTACAAAACTGCATTCCTTAATCCGTTTGATGAAAGCAGCTTGGATTTCATCTGCCGCTACCTGACGCGTGAGGGGCAACTGGCTCCTTTTGCGCCTGATACCATTCTTCATAATGCAAGCAGGCTGTTCAAAGAACAAACGAAACTGGAATTGTACGCCCTCGGAGAGCTCGAGTTCTTCCTGTTAAGCGAGAAGAGATCAAACATCTATCTTTCCTCGAAACAACGAGGGTATCACGCAGCCGGCCCGTTTGTGAAAAGCGGATTAGTGTTGGATGAAATGGTTCGATACATCTCGCAGTGTACCGGCTCTGTGAAGTACGCCCACAGTGAGGTGGGATATGTTGAGAGTGTGCGCAGTGATGTGGAAGAGATCGCCGGAAAGCAAGCCGAGCAGTTGGAGGTGGAATTTCTTCCGCAACCGATTGAAGATGCGGCAGATTCTCTCGTTCTGGCCCGCTGGCTGATCCGGAATGTCGCCTACAAACACGGCTGCGTTGCAACATTCACACCAAAACTCGAAGAGGGTGTTGCCGGAAACGGCTTGCACGTGCATATGGAAGTTCTTCGCGATGGAAAGAATATCATGACGGATGAGTCGGGAAAGCTTTCCGGAACGGCAAAGAAAGTGATTGGCGGACTGTGTACGTACGCGGACTCACTCACTGCTTTCGGGAACACCGTGTCTGCCGCGTACTTGCGGCTCGTTCCAAACCAGGAGGCGCCGACGAGAATTTGCTGGAGCGACATGAATAGAAGCGCGATGATTCGTGTGCCGCTCGGGTGGGCAAGTCTGAACAATCTTGCCCAAGTTCTGAATCCGCAGCAGAAGCAAAAATTGGAACAGCGCGAAGGACGCCAAACAGTGGAACTGAGGAGCCCCGATGGAAGTGCCATGGTCCATCTGCTGATGGCCGGAATCACAATGGCAGCGGAATGGGGCTTGACATCCGATGAGTCGACAAATATCGCTCAACGACTCTATGTCGCAGGGAACATATTCAAAGATCAGAAACTCCTTGCCACGTTGACTGCACTTCCCACTAGTTGCGTGGAGTCATCCCGCATCCTTGCTGAAAAGAGGCAACTCTACGAGAGGGAAGGAATCTTCCCCCCGAGCATCATTCACTATGCTGCAAAGTTGCTTGCCAATGAAGATGATGAAGATATGAACCTGCGTTTGGTTGATTTGCCTGCCGACGACCGCCTGCATGAAACGAGGCGTATTATGCATCAGGACATTCATCGACATTGAAGCAAGAAGGCTGTATACGTTACATTATTCACAAAACAAAGGAAACCATATGATACAGAGATTCCTCCTCGGAGCGTTGCTTACAATCGTGTGTGTTGGGTACGTGAATGCACAAGCATTCGACCCGGCACGAAAAGGAGCGGAATATTGTGCTGAGAAGAAGCAAAACTCCATCCACCAATTCGACCGGCTTGCGTTATCGCCCGGAAGCCCGAAGCACTCCTTCGACGTTTTGGACTACAAGCTTGACCTTGATCTATACAGTTGCTTTCTCAGTCCGTATCCGAAGTCGTTTACAGCCAGCAACGTGGTCACCTTTCGCGTCGATTCAGTACTGTCCACCATTGCGCTGAACGCCGTGAACACATCGATGGTTATTGACTCTGTTGCGCTGGCGGGCGTTTCGTTTACCCATACATCCAACATTCTGACAATCACACTTGACTCGATGTATCAGGAGGGAAGCATAGTTCAGGTGAAAATCTACTATCGCCACCTGAATGTCAGCGATGGTGCGTTCTACGCAAGCAACGGCATGATCTTCACCGATTGTGAGCCTGAGGGTGCCCGAAAATGGTTTCCGTGCTGGGACAGGCCCTCCGACAAGGCGACGTTGAATCTTACGACAAAAGTACCCGCCACGGTGAAGCTCGGTTCTAACGGCCGACTTGCCGATTCCACCCGCATCGCCGATACTATCTGGTACAATTGGATTAGCCGCGATCCTATAGCAACGTACTTGATGGTGATGTCGGGAAAGGTGAATTACAATCTTGATATTGTTCATTGGAAGAATCCCCAAAGTCCGAACGATAGTATTCCGATCAGATTCTATTGGAATGCTGGTGAAAATCAGACAAATCTCAACAATATCAAGACAAAGATCATCCCGATGACAACGGAGTTTTCGCGCTTGTACGGCGATTTTCCGTTTGAGAAGAACGGCTTTGCAACATTGAACAGTCAGTTTACATGGGGGGGGATGGAGAACCAGACATTGACGAGCCTTTGCGCAAATTGCTGGAGCGAGAATCTCGTGTCGCACGAACATGCGCATCAGTGGTTCGGTGATATGATTTCGCCGGCAACATGGGCTGACTTGTGGCTGAACGAGGGATTTGCAACATACAGCGAGGCAATCTGGTTCGAGTACACAGGCGGCTATACGTCATACAAGAATGATATCAACGGTAACGCAAGCGGGTACCTGAGCGGCAATCCGGGTTGGCCAATTTACAATCCCTCGTGGGCAGTGACAACTCCTCCGACAAGCACGCTTTTTAACACGGCTATCACGTATTACAAAGGCGCATGTGTTCTCCACATGCTTCGTTATATGTTGGGCGATTCCACGTTTTTTGCTGCCATTAAAGCGTACGCGGCGGACGCCGTGAATTTCAAACACAAATCGGCTGCTACTGCGGACTTCATCGCGAAGATCAATGATGCCACGGGGCAGAATCTGACGTGGTTCTTCGATCAGTGGATCTATCAGCCGAATCATCCTGTCTATCAAAACGGGTATTATTTCACTTCGTTGGGAGGCGGCGAATGGCGTGCAACGTTTGTAACGCGGCAAACGCAGACAAATCCGCCATTCTTCCGGATGCCCATCGAACTTAAGTTTACATTCTCAACAGGTTCTGACACAACGATCAGAGAGATGAACGATGTGAACAATCAGATATTCACGTTCACGTTCAACCGGCAGCCGACCGGTTTGCAATTCGATCCCGGAAACAATATCGTATTGAAGCAGGCGACAACAGTGGTCGGAGTGCCGGCGGGGGCAGTGCTGCCCGGCGAGTTTACTTTACATCAGAACTACCCGAATCCGTTCAATCCGGTAACTACTATCAAGTACGATATTCCGCAGCAGGCACATGTGAGGTTAACCGTGTACGATCAATTGGGCAGACAAATCGAACAGCTTGTGAACGAGGAGATGCCCGGCGGCAGTTATGCCGTTCAGTTTGATGGTTCGCGGTACAGTTCCGGCGTGTACTACTACAGGCTGGAAGCGGGGAACTATGCAAAGACAATGTCATTGGTATTAGTGAAATAGATGGCGAAGAAGACTGAAATCAACTTCGATGGTGGGATGTCTTGCCCGATTCCCTTAACGGAATACAAGCATGTTCTGCTCGCTCACGGAAGCGGCGGCAAGCTGACGCATCAGTTGATTCAGAAGGTGTTTCTGTCGCAATTCAAGAATGAGGCGCTTGAGCCTTTGCATGACGGCGCAATTCTAAACATCAATGGCTCACGCCTCGCTTTTTCAACCGATTCATTCGTAGTAAACCCCATCGTCTTTCCGGGCGGAAGTATTGGAGAGTTGGCAGTAAACGGAACAGTAAACGACCTCGCTGTTTGCGGCGCCAAGCCATTGTTCATCGGCGTAGGCTTCATCATTGAAGAAGGCTTCTCCATGGAGGAGTTGTGGCGGATTGCTGTTGCCATGCAAGAGGCCGCGAGGAAAGCGGGCGTCATGGTAGTAACGGGGGATACCAAGGTTGTCGAGCGCGGCAAGGCGGACAAGATATTCATCAACACGTCCGGCATCGGGGTTGTTGAGGAGGGCGTTGATATCAGCCCGAAAAACATCAAACCGGGTGATGCCATTATCGTGAGCGGAACGATTGCCGATCACGGCATTGCGATCATGTCCGTTCGGGAAGGGCTTGAATTCGAAACGCAAATCACAAGCGACACAGCCCCGCTGAACGACTTGGTTGAGAGGATGTTTTCCGCAAGTAAGCGAATACGTGTGCTGCGTGACGCGACAAGGGGTGGAGTGGCCAGCGTTCTGAATGAGCTTGCCGAAAGTTCCGGAATAGGGCTCACAATCGTTGAGGAGAGGATTCCGCTCAAAGAAGAAGTACGCGGCGCATGCGAGCTTCTCGGGTTCGATCCGTTGTACGTTGCAAACGAAGGGAAACTCCTTGCCATTGTCCCGAAAGAAGTTGCAGAAGCCGTTCTTGAAGCTATGCGCTCGCATCCGTTAGGGGTTGATGCGCAAATTATTGGCGAGGCAACAATGGATCATCCCCGGATAGTTGTCATGAAGAGCAGAATCGGCGGCACACGGGTTGTAGATATGCTTTCAGGCGAGCAATTGCCCAGAATCTGCTGACAAAACGTAAGTCGTGATTTTTGTCCGAGTTTCTGCTCAATATCTCATATCTTCTTACCTACTATTTCCTGTTAGGAGAATTGGATGATTCCCGATCGCCAACGATCTCTTGATCTGTTGTTTGAATACACAAAAACCGACAGCCTCCGAAAGCATGCGCTTGCGGTCGAAGCTGCGATGCGTGCGTATGCCCGCAAATTCGGCGAAGATGAAGAGAAGTGGGGGACTGTCGGGCTGCTGCACGACTTCGATTATGAGATGTATCCACGGGTTCCGGATCACCCGATGAAGGGTTCGGAGATATTGCGGGAGCATGGCTATTCAGAAGAAATTCGGACAACTATCATCAGTCACGTTCCCGCGATGCAGGTGCCACGGGAAACGCTTATGTCGAAGACACTGTTTGCCTGCGATGAACTTAGCGGGTTCATCGTTGCATGTGCGATGGTACGCCCCAACAAATTGGCTGATCTGAAGGCTTCATCGGTGAAGAAGAAGCTAAAGGATAAGGCGTTCGCAAGGACCGTCAGCAGGGAGGATATTCAGTTGGGAATTGAGGAGATTGGAATTGGTACAGACGAGCATATAGAATTCGTTATCTCTGCCCTCTCTAACATATCTAAAGACATTGGGTTAGACTGACCAACGTCAATAAAAAAGTTGCCTTTCTACCAAAAATCAAATGCAACGCCAACCCCCCAATCCTCCCGTCTCAGGTCATAGTATTGGCTGAAAACATCCAGCCCGTTGTAGTAGCTCAGGAATATCCGAAGTCCGGTTGACGACCATTCGCCGAGCTTTATCCCCATCTCAGAATGATGAGTAGCGACGTAGGAGGGAATCCCTCTTAGCGTCATATTGTAAGCAAGATAGAGATTGAACGGTCGCCCGAGAACTGAACCTGCCGCCTCCGGTGTATAGAATTCCATCCCCCCGTGACCCTCAATCCTCTTGATTTCAGTAGGACGAATGAGCGTGGCATAGCTGATTCCGGCGTAGATTCTACCGGAAACCCACGATCCGCGAAAGTCGTACATACCGAGCAGCTCACCGAAATCCCGCGTAAACGGGATGGGAGCACGGCCATCCTTCCAGGTTTGCGTTGAGTTGTTGAAATGCCCGTCGAGAAAATGGGCGCTCAGATGCAAAAGTCTGAGTCGCAATGTGAACCGGGAACTCGTTTCGTGTGTTGAAATGTATGTTACATGTCCGCCGAAAAAGCCGTCGACTGCATCAATCTGAAGCCGTAGGCCTTCCGAATTCGTGGAAAGAGCATACGTGAAGAAATCTATGCCAAGTCTAATAATGTCAGTAGAATCCGTTGATGTTCTGAACTCCAACATATCAACAGATGCGCCTATGTCCACCTTCAGCCGAGATGTGCGAATATCCTTGCAAAGCCCGACCCTCGGTTCCTGAAGCGACGCACGAAGCGGAGCCGTGAGAAGTCTGCCCGGGAGGAATGTGAATTGCGAGGTGTTGTCACCTGCCTGCGATGAGCCGGCGCCGATAACAAGTTGAAGGAGAAGGAGAATGCTGGGAGTGTGGCGCATTAAGAAATTGCTGAAGTTGTCATGGAAACGAACTCAATATATGCAAGTGATGAAGGAGTATCAACGTTGAATATCAGCAGAGATTTGACTAACTTTTTGCCATTCTTGTGAGCATATCATTCATATCGGAGAAAGATAATGAAGCGTACGTTAGCTGCAATCGTCATATTTGCGACCATCGTTTCAATGACATTTGCTCAAGAGGAGCCGATTCCGCCGAAACGTTCGAAAGCTGCAAAGATCGGCGGGTTGGGCGGCTTCACGCCGAGCTGGCTTTTTGTTGATGTGAAGGAGATTAACAACTTCCTTCAAGCCGGCAAGGCTGCCCCCTTGAAGGAGAACGGCGTATTTCTCACCGGCGGGGCAGGCGCAGCGTATATTATGGTTATCCCCAACCTGCGTGTTGGTGGATTAGGAATGAGCGGCTCAATCAGCAGTTCATCGCTTGATGCTTCCGGCTTGCGGCGTGACGCGAAGCTTCATATCGGGTTCGGCGGCGTGACGTTTGAATACGTTGTTCCGATTGTTGAGAGATTTGACGTGGCGTTCGGCTCGATGTTCGGCGGCGGCGGAATTGACATTACCTTGAGGCAAAACTCAAGCGGCCAGAACACGTGGCAGGGAGAACAAGGCTACCTTGGCGGAGGGAGCGCGGTACCGAATAACACCCGCGAACTGAACGGCTCATTCTTTGTTATCGTGCCCTCAATTAATTTCGAGTATAGCCTGTTGAGTTGGATCGGTGTGCGTGTCGGAGCAAGTTATGCTGCAATGATTGCCCCGTCGTGGAAGGTTGATGGAGAATATGACCTGATGGGAGTCCCGGGCGGCGTCAACGGTAGAGGCTTCATGATCAACGCCGGTTTGTTTGTCGGCACGTTTTAACCGGGAGAAATTGGCAGAAAAACAAACGGCGGCTCCGAAAGCCGCCGTTTCTATTTGTGTTCGGTGAACTGAACTGTTTTCCACCGGGCAAACAAGTCCTTACAGCGGCTCCGCTGATACTTGCCTGTTGAGGTAACCGGCACATCGTTCCCAAATATAATTACCTTCGGAGATTTTGCGAACGGCAGATGTTTCCGGCAGTAGGATTTCACCTCGGCTTCCGTAAGTTCCACCCCATTCTTCGTCATGACGTATGCACCGACTTCTTCGCCATACCAGTCATTTTCGAACGCAACTGCAATGCCTGCGTGGACACCGGGCATCTTCATCAACACTTCATCAATCTCGAAGGGAGAGATATTGACGCCGCCACGAATGATCAGTTCCTTGAGGCGACCTGTGATGAAAAAGAACTTCCTGTTCTGCTCGTCATACGTGAAGAATCCCTCATCACCGCTGCGGAACCAATGGAACGCAAATGTCTTTTCGTTTGCGTCGGGGTTCTGGAAATAGTACTTCATCACGTTGTGGCCGCGTATGACAATCTCACCCTTCTCGCCTTCACCCATCTCCTTGCCGTTCTCGTCGTGAATTGCCATTTCATTCACGGGAAGCGGCACGCCGATTGACGGGTACCCGAACTCGGACATCCACATCTTATGCTCTTTCGGCGTCAGATCGATCGGGCGGAAACAAGAATAGCAGGTCGTCTCTGAAAGTCCGTACCCGTGCATGATGGGGATTTTGAACTGCTGCTCGAACTTCATGGCAAGTTCGACTGTCAGCGGCCCGGCCCCGCAGATGATGTGCCGGAAATGGGCAAGCTTGTAGGCGTCCATGTTCAGCTTTGCGTGGAGCAGAAACTGAAGCAGCGTAGGCACAACACTGACTACGGTGACCCGTTCGCTGCTGATCCGTTCGAAGAATTTGTCGGGATGGAATTTCTGATTCAATACAACGCCGCAGCCCGCATACAAGGGCGTAAAAAGCGTAACGATGGTGCCATTAACGTGATGAATCGGCAGTACACACATCATCCGTTGATCATCCGAAATGCGGTGCCATTCGGCAATCGCCATCGCATCAACGAGAAGATTGTATTGAACAAGAACGACACCCTTCGGATGTCCTGTCGTTCCCGACGTGTATACAATCAACGCTTCGTCCTCGAGAGAAGGCGAGGAAGCAGGTTTGAACACAGGCGAATGCTTGCCGATTTCTTTGACAAAATGGGGAACGGAGGGATTGGTGACCTGGCCGGTCTCAACGATCACCTGAAGAGAAGTGACGTTCTTTGATATCTTCTGAATGCGCTCGAGAAACTGGTCGCGGACAAAAGCGAGTTTGGTGTTTGAATTCTGTAGAATGTAAGCAATGCGTTCATCGTCTTCCCCGACATTGATGGGAACAACAACCGCCCCCAGCAAAAATGCGGCAAAGTACTGAATCACCGTATCCGCATGGTTAAACGAGACTGTAGCGATACGATCGCCCTTCTTGATTCCACTCGCCTGAAGAAAGTTTGCAGTCCGGCACGCCTCTTCACAGAACTCGTGATACGCATATTCCTTCCGGTATCCTTCGTCACTGTAGAAGATGAGAAACGGCTTGTGTTCATACTGATCGGCTTTCTCACGCAAGAGCTCGCCGATGTTTCTGTACGGAACCATCGGGCTTGTTGGCGGAATGCCGTTGACGGTCTGGGCGTTCAGGATTTTTCCGGACAAAGCTTCCGGAAGGGAATCAGCCGGGGATGTCATAGAACAGATCGATCAATCAATACGAGGATCGGGGAAAATTACATGATTCTACTTCTTTTCCATCCAACTCGCCCAATACTCCTTCCATTCGGCTTCTTCACCGGCGGGAAGAACATGTATCGGGTTCAAGCCATCGAGCATTACTGCGTACTCATCCGTATGCGTTTTTGTTGCCTGACCTTTCAGCGCTTTCGGATGCGGACCGTGATGAATGCCGCGGGGATGGAGAGTCACCATCCCGGCTGTGATGTTGTCGCGGCTGAAAAAGTTGCCGTCGTGATAGAAAATGAACTCATCGTAATCCGTGTTCCGGTGGAAGAACGGAACCTTCAGGGCTTCAGGATCCTCCTCAAGGGGACGCGGCAGGAAACTGCACACAATCGCCCCTTGTGTGATGAACGTTGTGTGGGCGCTCGGCGGTAAGTGGGCGCGATGGCTCATGATCGGGCGGATATCCCTCATGTTCAGCTTCCAGACTGTCAGGTCGCCTTTCCATCCCACAACATCAATCGGGTTGAAGGGATAGGTAACTGTTGTGAATTCGTCTTCCACTTTAATGCGGACGTCCCACTCATTTTTGTCGTCGAGATTGGGTTGAGGATCGGGCGTTACAATCACTCCCGGGTCATACAAGGCGTGTTGTCCGATAAGCCCTTTGTCGGGTTGCTCAAATTCTGTTTTCGATTGGATGATGAGGAAGAAGTTGTCTTTCGTTGATGGAATGACTCTGTACGTTACCGCCCTCGGAATATTAATGTAGTCGCCCTTCTCGAACGTCAGCGGCCCGAAGTCCGTTTCGATGACTCCCTCACCCCGATGCACAAAATACAACTCATCACCATCGGCATTGCGGTAGTAGAAGGGCATCGGCTCGGTTCTACGTGAGACGTACAGCGTCACATCGTTGTTGCCGATAAATGCCACGGGCGCCCCTTTGGGATCGTGCTGGTCGGTCGGTTTCAACTTGTTGCAGTCAATACAGTGCGGCCGGAGTTTCCCTTCAAACCGGATCCATCCTGTTGGCGGATTGGCATGGTACAGATGTGCTGCCTTTCCTGAAAAGCCCTTGCGCCCGTGCTCCTCCTCATAAGTCCCCTGCGGAAGTGCAACGTGAGCTTGCTTTGTTGTGAGCCCTTTCTTGAGCGGATACATGTACTCTCCTTGGTTAGTAAAAACGTGCCGGTTTGGATCGGGGATTGGCTGCAATCCACCCGCAATATAGCAGGTGTGGCGGTAATCAGCAAGCAGAATTTATGGAGGGGAGACTAACAAAAAAGGGGTTGCCCTTGCAAGGCAACCCCGAATCGGCAGGAGGGCCGAGATTACTTCAGCAGGACAAGTGATTTGGTTTGGGAGAAATTGCCTGCCTGCAAGCGGTAGAAGTACACGCCGCTCGCAGCACCTGAGGCATTCCACGTAGCCTCAAAGGAGCCTGCATTGAGCTCGCCGTCATGAAGCGTCGAAACCAGCTGGCCAAGTGTGTTGTAAATCTGAAGCGTGACACGCTCTTTCACCGGAATCGAAAACTTGATCGTAGTGCTCGGATTGAACGGATTCGGGTAGTTCTGGGAAAGAACGTAGCCCGACGGAACTTCAGTACTCGATTCCTTCACGTTCGTGAGAACCTGGCCGTAGATCGTGAACGGCATACCCTGAGGAGTAAGCGTTCCCCCCATCGAGAGGTTAACCCAGCCGGCGGCGCCTCGCTGGCGGCCGTTGCCTGTGGTTGTCTGTCCGGGAATGGTAATCGGTGGTGAGAAGGAAAGTCCCGTGATATTCCAATCAAGCCAGTATGTACCCTGCGGCAGGGTCGTGCCGACACCGGCATTGACAATCATCAGTGCGCGCTGGAGGTTGATTGTAGTTTCAGAAATGCGAACCTCTCGCTGCCAGTAGGTTCTTGTCATGCGATTGGTCGTCGTATCTCCCCAAACAACACTACTGCCGGCTGTATCGGGGATGCCATTCCAAATCCGCAAGTTCACAGCGGTTGCACTGGAGTTAATGGTGTCCGGTGTTGTCATCGTGGTATAGCCGTTGAACTTGATAGAGTCGATTCTCCACCCTCCTGATGAGTTCACGTTGATGTCATCCGCCAAACGCACTGTGCCCGTGACGCCAAAGCCGAGAGTCGTCATTCCGAGAGAGGTTTGAAGCACCGAGGCGTTCGTCCCGCCGGGGCCGCCACCGGGCGCAGTCACATACGGGCCGTTGTCATAGATAATGGTGCTTGTCGACGTCGTTTGGCTCGTGCCGAACAGCGCAAAATGGTTCGAAGGATTCGCTACACCGAGTGACGTAACCGTAGCCCACGGGAACGGCGGGATTCCAAACAAGCCTGTAAAATCCTGAATATGGGCCGTCAAGCCTACAGCCGTCGGGCCGTTGTACCAGTTCCAGCGCGTCTGGGAAAGAACGGTTCCCGTGTTGTAAATGGCGTAAACGGAAAGCCAATAGGTACCGCTGTTGAGAACAACCGGTGAGGGCAGCTTCAACCGCAAGCTGTCAAATCTGGGAAGCCCGTTTGCCGGAATAAGCGCGCGATAGTAAATCCGTGTGCCGGGCTTGTTCGCCGGGTCGTTTGCATAGATTGCAACAGCATACGAATCCACGGCACCGGTGACTGTTGAGAAACCGCGTGCATAGATGCTGTCTATCGACCACTGAACGCCTGCCGGCACGACGAAATCATCGGCTGTATTGACCAGCGAGGAGTCGGGATGACGGCCGCGTAGATCGTTTGACACGATGCCCGAGGTTGTCACGTTGATATTGGTGTTGTCCCACAGCAGAACTGCGTTCGGGCTCGATCGCGGAGTTTCCGCGTTCATAAAAGGTCCGGCCTGGATCAAATCCGGAAGAACGATGTTTGCCGGGGCGATTTGTGCAGCCTGCCCGACTGTTACCTGCTGAGTTGTTGCTGCGGCTTCAACGTCGGCAACGATTTTGCCTCCGGGCTCGCCGGCGTTCAATGTTGCGACAAAGGAAACCGCAAACAGAAGAACAAGAAAAACTCGACCATATTTCTCAAATGTCATGAGAAGGTCCTTTCATGCATGTTTATGAATGAATGTGTTTCTGCTGGTAAAGACAGCAGTTGGTACAGATGTACAGTATAAGGCATTCCTTTCAATTAGTGACTGATTTGTTAGTTGGTGAATTACAGATTTCCGCGTAGCGCCTGCTCGCGTTCAATCGCCTCAAACAGAGCCTTGAAATTTCCCTTGCCGAAGCTGCGGCTGCCTTTGCGTTGAATGATTTCGTAGAACAGCGTCGGTCGATCTTCCACGGGTTTTGTGAAGATCTGAAGCATATACCCCTCGTCATCCCGATCGACCAATATGCCGAGTTCGCTCAGTTGGTCAACCGGTTCGTCAATCTTGCCGACGCGGGAGAGGAGAGTGTCGTAGTACGCAGTTGGAACACGCAGAAAGTCTATGCCTTGTTTGTGCAGTTTCGTAACCGTGTCAATGATGTTATCGGTGGCCATGGCAATATGCTGAACGCCGGGGCTCCGATAGAAATCAAGGTACTCTTCAATCTGGGACTTGCGCTTTCCGTGGGCGGGCTCATTGATCGGAAATTTGATCCGTTCATTGCCGTTCGACATCACTTTCGACATCAGTGCCGAGTATTCGGTGCTGATGTCCTTGTCGTCGAAATGTTTGAACATTCTGAAGCCCATAACATCTTCATAGAACTTCACCCAGACATTCATCTGACCCCACCCGACGTTCCCCACCATATGGTCGATGTATTTCAGTCCGACGGGACGAGAGACGGTGTCGGGTCCCTCAATGGCCTTGTATCCGGGGAGGAAGGTGCCGGAGTAATTCTTGCGTTCAATAAACGTATGCACTGTATCGCCATAAATGGCAATGGAGGATTTCCGTACTTCGCCGAACTCGTCGTTGAACACCGTCGGCTCCATCACGCCGCGGGCGCCTCGCTTCGTGGTTTCACGATAGGCGGACTCCGCATCATCTACCCACAACGCAATATCCCGAACTCCGTCGCCGTGCAGTTTTACATGATCGCTCACGGGATGGTCGGGTTGCAGTGCCGTGGTAAGCAACAGACGAATTTTGTCTTGCTGAAGAACATAAGAGGCCCTGTCGCGTACACCTGTTTCGGGTCCGCAATAGGCAACCAGTTTGAATCCAAAAGCGGAGCGATAGAAGTGAGCGGATTGTTTCGCATTGCCGCAGAAAAACTCGACGTGATCCGTCCCGTTAATGGGAAGAAAATCAACAGACGTCTCCGCCCGACTTTCCGTCATGGTTGCCATAGACTTGTTCCTTACTTCACTTCGAGTAATGACTATCTGAATTCCTTGTCGATAACGTCAATTTCGCCCGGGTAGGAAATCGGGCCGAAATCGGTTTGGATGGTCGGCTTGACACGCAACGTGATTCTGCTTGCCGAGCCGTTGGCTCCCCCTAAGGCAAGGGCAAGGTTGAGGATGCTCTCGTAACCCTTGTCCCTAAAGAACTTTAAAAGATCCAGATTAATTTGCAAGGGAATAATTGTTTGCTGGCCGGTTCCCGGTATTTTGATCGGGTCTTTGATGTTCCCGCTGACGGTCAGTGTCGTATCAAGAATGAGCGTCCAAGCGAGGCTTGTCAGGGTTGAGGTGGCCTGAGTTGTGCCGCCGGTGCCGTCATTCGGGTTAAAAACGGCGATATTGAGCGTAAATGCGGCTGGCAGATCGTTACGATTGTACGCGGAAAGCAACTTTGCCCCATCCAGAAGAGTGAAACTCGTCTTGCCGGACAGTGGGATTCCGGCAAGCTGAAAGCCATCGACCGTGTCAAGCTTGAATTTCGTTCTGGAGAGATTTGTCATCATCCCGGACATTTCCTTGAGCGTGGAGCAGGAGAGGGTGGATAGAGACAAGACTATTGCTGTTAAGAATAGAAGTCTCACAGCGGGATTTCGAAGAAGTATCAGAATCATACCGGAACAGATAATTTGATGGTCTTGAGAGAACGTATCAGCCTTTCGTTTTCCGCCATGGTGCCGATCGTGATCCGGATACAATGCGGCAATCTGAATGCAGGCAGTGGCCGGATAATAACGCCTAACTTCAGCAGTTCGTTGTACAATTCTGTTACGGCGGCCGGACTCTCCATCGGACACATGACGAAGTTGGCATCCGAAGGGAGAACGGTGAATCCGAGATTCTTGAGTTCGGGAACGATATACTTCATTCCTTCGGCGTTTACTTCAAGCGAGCGATGAACAAATACGCTGTCGCGTAAAGCACCGATGCCTGCTGCCTGCGCAAGCGTACTCGGTTCGAAGGGGAGCTTCACTTTCAGCAGGTTCGTGATCAGCGTATCATGCGCAAAGCCGTACCCGATGCGAATGCCCGCAAGTCCGTACACCTTGGAAAATGTACGGAGCGTGATCACATTATCGTACCGGTAGTGCATCGAGTCGGGGTACTTCGGATTGTCTTTGGCGTACTCGAAGTAGGCCTCATCCAGAATAATCAACACATGCGGCGGAACATGTTTCATAAACTCGTCGAATTCATGCGTTGTGAAGATCGTGCCTGTCGGGTTGTTCGGATTGGCGAGATAGATGATTTTTGTGCGGGGCGTAATGGCAGCCGCAATCGCCGGCAGGTTGAAATGATACTCCTTCAAGGGAACGGTAACAAGCTTCACGCCGCGTGACTTGACAAGAACATACAGCCCCACGAACGTTCCCTCTGAAGTCAGAACTTCATCATCATCACACAAGAACGTTCTGATGATGCTTGACATGATCCCCTCCGAGCCGGCATCGACAATCACATTTCCCAACTGCACATCGAACCGTCCCGCAAGTACTTCGCGCAAGTCCAATCCGCCATTCGGATAGTAATGCAGATCATTCAGTACGTTCTTCATTTCCTCGAGAGCAAGGGGAGAAGGGCCGAGCGGGTTCTCGTTCGAAGCGAGCTTGATGATATCGGTAAGGCCGAGTTCTCGCTGTAATTCGGAAATCGGTTTGCCCGCTTTGTAAGGCTCTAACGTCTCAATATAGGGAGGTACAAGTGACATTTTCTGTGCTTTCATGATCGACGACAGACCGGAAGAAAGATAGGAAAGCCCTGTCTGAAAGGCAACGAGTTGAAAAAATCGTGAAGGTTTTAGATTGTCCTTCGATCAGGATCAGACAATTCGCCGGGTACGTCTTTCTTTCTGCGGGCATCTATGGGATTCTCCTGCTAACCCCGGTGTATTTCATGGAGAAGCAAGTCGGCATTGACTATCCGCCGCCGATAACACATCCCGAGATTCCGTACGATACCGCATGATGCTGCTGCCTTCCGTTCTGGAGAAATTCGGCTTTGCGATTGCCGTTTTGTGGCTGTTTGCGCAGAATCGGGTTCCGGCACCGCCAGCGGGGTTCGGATTTGTTGATGCTGTTCCCGGAGTTCTGTTCATCGTGGCATTTCTGAAACGAAGGGGGTGGAAGCAACAAATCAGGTTGAAGCGTCGTAACTGAAGGCACATGTTCCGCTGAATGTTGGGTCTCATTGCATATAGAGGAGGTAGTGTTATGAAGCAGATTGTATTTCTTGCGTTCCTGTTTGTTGCCGCATCTTCCTACTCCCAAGAAGCAGCCCCTTATCCGCCCGCCCCTGACAATGTGTTATCTGTGACAACGCTGGTAGCGAAGGATGAACCCGGCGCAAAGCTCGTTATTACCGGCACAGCCTACAAAGCGGACGGCAAAACTGTGTACCCCGATTTAGTGATCTACCTGTATCAAACCGATGCGACAGGCGTGTACAATACGGCAGATGGCAACTGGCAACGCCCGCGCATTCGAGGCTGGGTGAAAACAGATGATAAGGGGAGATATGAAATCCGGACAATCAAGCCCGGCTCATATCCCCGCAGCCGGAATCCGGCACACATTCACGCCATCGTCCGGCTTCCGGACGAAAAGCCGAAGTGGATAGACGATTTTCTTTTTGAAGGAGATGAATTCTTGTCCGAGAGGGACGTGCAGCGAGCGGCGAAATCGGGGACATTTTCCAACATCATGAAAGCGACAATTGATAACGACGGAACGCTTCGATGCACGCGTAGTATTGTGATACAGTAACTTCAGCCTTCCTCCTTTAGCTCAAGATGTGCCGGAACTCCGGCACATCTTGCTTCTCTTAAGCATACAGCGTACTTTCAAACACCTCATCCGGCTGTATCACCATTCGTATCATACAATGAAAGGGGCGTTCATGGCTCGTCGTGTCAGTACATTCTTCCTCATGTTGCTTGCAGCAAGCATTGCTGTTTCAGCGGTAAAACCGAATCGCCAACAAAGAGTGTTCAATCCGGAAGATGAGGTGATTCCGGGTGTTCTCATCATCAAGTTTCTCCCGGGCGTGGAAGTAGTTGAAGGATCGAATCGAACCACGTCATCCGACATCAACCTTCATCTCATCGAAGAGGGCGTTCTTTCGCTCAAGAAAACAGCCGGCTTTGTTCCGCAAATCGACGCATTGCGCATCGCCGAAGGCTGGGTTGATGTGTCGAGAATCTACACCGCGGAAATTTCTTCTGCTGCCGATCCCCGTCTCATTGCGAGCCGTCTCGGCGCTATCGAAGGCATTGAATACGCCGAGCCGAAGTTCATGAACTACATCAACGACACGCCGAACGATCCACTCCTTTCCAATCAAAGCAATATGTTCACGCGTATGAACGCCTACAACGGGTGGACGATTGCCAAGGGAGATACCGGCGTTTACATTGCTGTTGTGGACGGTGGTACGTACTGGCTGCATGAAGATTTACAGCCCAACTACCGCTTCGGTTGGAATTTTGCAAACAACACGAACAATCCTCAAGGACTTCCGAACACACCCAACAGTGCGGCACACGGTACGGCTACCGCAAGTCATTTCGGCGCACGCACCAACAACGCAATTGGCATGGCGGGTTCAAGCTGGAACTGCAGCATCATCGCGATCAACGCCGCCTCGCCGACGAATGATAATGGCATCGCATTCGGGTATGAGGGAATTGCCTACGCATACGCCAACGGCGCAAAGGTGATCAATTGCAGTTGGGGGAGAACGGGAGGCTATTCACAGTTTGAGCAGGACTTGATTACCGCCGCCACACAGGCGGGCGCGCTGGTTGTGTGTGCAGCAGGAAACGGCACAAACAACAACGGCGTCGGCAAACTGAACGACTCGAATCCCGACTTCCCGCCGAGTTACAGGAACGTTCTTGCCGTCGGTGCGACAAATTCTACATCCGATGCGCGGGCAAGCTTCTCAAACTACGGCCGGACTGTCCCTGTCTACGCGCCGGGTGTGAGCATCTTCAGCGCGTTTCACGGCGGCGGGTACGGCAATGGCGGAAACGGGACGTCGTATTCGAGTCCGCTGGTTGCGGGACTCGCGGGCATCATCAAATCACTTCATCCGACTTGGACTCCGCGCCAGATTGCGCTGCAAATCAAAACAACATGCGATTCAATTGACGGCGCGAACCCGGCGTTGGCGGGCAACCTTGGCCGGGGCCGCGTGAACTTTGCCCGGGCACTTACGGAATCGCATGCAGGAATTGAAATCCTCTCAGCCAACATTCGAACGCCCGGCGGCAGAACTCTTTTTCTCCAAAATGACACGATCCTCATGACGCTGTCGGTGCAGAATATTCTCTTCGCTCCGGCAAACAACCTCGTGTTTACGGCAACATCATCCAGCGGGTCGGTGACGGTTCTGCAGGGGACAGGAAATGCCGGAACTGTAGCACCGGGACAAACGGTGGAAGTTCCGACATTTCAATTCAGAGTAGGAACATTAACTGCTTCGCAGGATGTCGTGTTGCGTGTTGACTGGGTTTCGAACACGAACGAACGCGATAGTTGGGCGTACAAGGTAACCGTCTTTCCTGCAATACCGCAATGGGAAACTCAGGCAAGTCCGACAACCCTCAGCTTATACAGCGTCAAAGTTGTGAATCAGGAGGTTGTATGGGCCTCCGGCGGCAACGGAAGCGGAACAGCCCCGGTCGTGATCCGGACATCGAACGCCGGCACGAACTGGCAAAACGCTACAGGCAATCTCACCGGAGTGGATCTGTATTGCATAACGGCAATCGACGCGGACCGTGCCTGGGTCGGAACCGGTAACGGCAGAATTTATGCGACAACAGATGGCGGTACAAGCTGGAATCAACAAACATATCCGGGCACGCAATCGCCCTTTATCAATGCGGTGTGGATGTTCAGCAACGGTACAGGATATTCACAAGGCGATCCGGCAAGCGGCGGCAGATTTGTTGTGCTGAAAACAACCGACTACGGCGCAACGTGGGCGCATCTTGTGAATGAACCCGTTGGCGGAGCCAGCGAAGCGGGCTGGAACAATTCCTTCGCAATGACCGATGAGAATACTATCTGGTTCGGGACGAATGCGAGCAGAGTGTGGCGCTCGACCGACGGCGGCGGTTCGTGGACTTCAGCCGCATCGGGCGCAACGAACAGCTATGCCGTATCGTTCAAAGATAATCTCAACGGCATTGTTGCGCATTCGACAGGCGTCATCAGAGTAACGGTGAACGGCGGCGAAACGTGGACAGCGGCAACGAGTCCGACAACTGCCGCTATTCTCGGTCTGTCATTCCCTGCAAGCGCAAACTTCGCCTGGACGATCGCAGGGGCAATCCCGTACCGTTCAACCAACAACGGATCCAACTGGTCGGCCCAGACCGTGTATCCGATTAGCGGGACCTTGAATCATATCTCATTCATCGATACCAGCAACGGGTGGGGCGTAACATCGAGCGGCGAGGTGATCAGGTACAGGCCTCCCGGAACCACCGGCGTTGCCGGACAAGCCGGTTTGCCGGAGGGATTGATGTTGGAACAGAATTATCCGAACCCGTTCAATCCGGCAACGGAAATCAGATTTCATACATCGGAAGTCCGTCATGTTGCACTGACGGTGTATGACGTTCTCGGGCGGAAAGTTGCAACACTGGTGAACGATGTGAAGCCCGCCGGAACGCATTCTGTATTATTCAATGCGGAAGGAGTTTCGAGCGGCGTTTATTACTACACGATGAAAGCGGGCAATTTCACGGTAACGAAGAAAATGGTGCTTCTGCGCTGAAAGCGGATGAACACACCTGACTCTTCGGAACGCGTTACGGCGCAGCGGGCATTTCGGACGCTCTTCGTCATGCTCGCATTACTTGTTGTTTCCGCGACGCTCACCCTGATCACCGTCGAGCATCCGGGGAGTGTTGTCGTTGCATCAGAGAACCCGACGCCGTTCGGCTACACTGTAAGCCTGCTTCTGTTTATCATGCCGTTGAGTGTTCTCGCGTGGTGGTTCTTGCGAAATCCGGCCTTACAGTTTCCGAGAACAGCATTCTGGTGGACGATCGGCGTGCTTGTTCCGAGCGGACTCGTTCTCGACATTCTGTTCGGAACCACCTTCTTCACATTTGAAAACGGCGGCGCCCATCTCGGTATTCTGATTCCTGCGCTCGGCGGATCGGTTCCGGTGGAGGAGTTCGTTTTCTACGTCGCCGGCTTTGCCCTCGTTCTTCTGATGTATGTCTGGTGTGATGAGTATTGGCTGAAGGCCTACAATATTCCCTCGTACGAGGAAGAAGCAAAGAGCATAACACGAATCGTCCGCTTCCATCCGGGATCGCTGGTTCTTGGCGGAGTGTTGCTTGCGGCCGCGTTCGCCTACAAGAAACTTTTCAGCGCTTCTCCCGAAGGCATGCCGTGGTATTTCACATACCTCGTGCTTGTAGCGATTGTTCCGGCGGCGGGATTTTTCGAGACGACGAAACCGTTCATTAACTGGAGGGCATTCGGCTTCACCGTCTTTCCGATTCTGCTGATCAGTCTTTTGTGGGAGGTCACGCTCGCCATTCCGTATCAATGGTGGGGATACAGGGAGGAGGCTCTCATCGGCCTGAGCATCGGAGCATGGTCACGTCTCCCCGTCGAGGCCGTTTGTGTGTGGCTCGCCGTAACGTTCACGACGGTGATCATCTACGAAGTGATGAAGGTGTGGAAAGCCACAGGCAAGCGGGCACGTGAAGCGTTTTTTGGAACCCGCATGAACCGACCCTGATTGACCATGTCCGATCGTAAACGCCTTCGTCGTTCAACGCGCAACAAGATGATTGCAGGAGTCTGTGCAGGGTTGGCTTCATGGCTTGGTTGGGATGTGACTGTTGTGCGCGTTCTCTTTGTCGTCGGGTCGTTCATTCCTGTGATACCGGGCTTTCTTGTATATCTTGTGCTCTGGATTGCTGTGCCCTCTGAGAGGTAGTTCATCTTGCTGTATCGAGTTCTTTCTCAATCATTCATATAGGAGGTGTGTCATGTTTCACTCGTTGCTCAAATATATCGCGGCTGCAATCATCGCTGGCTTTACAGCGCAGGAGGCGGCAGCCCAACTGGAAACACCGCAACCGAGCCCGAAAGGGAAGATCGAACAAAAAGTCGGAGTCATGAATGTCTCCGTCTCGTATTCGCGTCCCGGCGTGAAAGGGCGGAAGATCTTCGGCGATCTTGTGCCCTTCGGACAGGAATGGCGGACAGGCGCCAACGAACCCACAACCATCACATTCAGCGATCCTGTCAAGATTGAAGGACAGGATTTACCCGCGGGAACATATTCCCTCTACTCCATTCCGCAAGAACAAGAGTGGACAGTCATCCTCAACAAGAAAACATCCGGCCCGCCGCGTGATACGAAAGAAGATGCCATCACCCTCAAAATACAGCCCTCGCGTACGGCAAATCTTGTCGAAACCTTCACCATCAACATCACTGATATCACAACGAACGCCGCCAACCTCGAACTGGCTTGGGAGAACACCGTGGTGAAGTTCCGGATGGAGTTCGACGTCGATACGAAAGTGATGGCCGCAATCAAGCGTACAATGGAAAACCCGCTTGCCGCTGCCGCGAACAACTACTATCAATCAGCATCGTACTACTATTCGACAAACAGGGAACTGAAAACCGCGCTCGAATGGGTGGACAAATCCCTCGACATCAACAAAAATCCCTACTGGGTATGGCGGCTGAAGTCGCAAATCCAGGCGGCACTCAAGGACTACAAAGGCGCAATCGTTTCGGCGGAGATGAGTAAAGAACGCGCAAAAGCCGCGGGCAACGAACAGTTTGTGAAGATCAACGAAGCCGCTATTGCGGAGTGGAAGGGAATGAAGTAGCAGGAGATGTTGAACGAATTGATTGATGGACATACGCCGTTTCAAGTACGAACGACGTAGCTGCCGGGGATGCATCGGGTGCGAAGCAGGTACGAAGCGGGAGCGAACGAGCTGCGAACCGGCGGCGGCGGACGGCAATTCAACAGCGTACGCTGTGTTGCGTAAACAGTGGAGGGGTCGTGACCGGGCGGAAGCACGTGTATATCATCACGCAAGCAATTGTTCTTCCGGATTTCGGGAGATGTGCAGAAGCGGGACGGAGTCCCGCGCTACAGCGTGTAGCGCGATTCCCCGAATCGCCCCTTGCGCAAGTTCAGCCCAAACGGGGCGGGATATTACAGCCGGGGACGAAGTCCTCGGAATTCATCATCACAGAAGTTCACACAACCCTGAAGGGGTTGGATATCATCAGCGGTATCTCACCCTTTCAGGGTGATGTGGGGTTCTCGTATTTTCTGGCTTGGGACTTCGTCCCAAGCTGTAGTATCTGACCCCCGCCAAAAGGTAAGGCACGGCGGGCAAGCCGGTGGGGTCGGGTGCGGACGGCCTCGTGGCTTTGCAATGCTTGATGCGGGACGGAGTCCCGCGCTACAGCTTGTAGCGAGACTCTCTGAATCGCCCAGCCTCGTTGCTTTGCATGGCCTGATGCGGGACTGAGGCCCGTGCTAAGCTTGTAGCGCGATTCTCCGAATCGCCCCTTGCGCAAGTTCAGCCCCAACGGGGCGGGATATTATAGCCGGGGACGAAGTCCCCGGAATTCATCATCACAGAAATTCACACAACCCTGAAGGGGTTGGATATTATCAGCGGTATCTCACCCTTTCAGGGTGATGTGGGGTTCTCGTATTTTCTGTCTTGGGACTTCGTCCCAAGCTATAGTATCTGACCCCTTCGGGGTCATGCCGGCAAAGGGCTGGAACGATACCCAGGTCATCGTGGACCATGACGACAACACGAGAACATCCGGCAGACAAGATAGTGTTACTGAATGTCTGCCCGCCTGCGGTGGGGTGCGAGTAAACGGCAGGCGGACGTGACGCCCGGTTTTATATCTGCTGAAATTGTATCATGCAAATGCCCCGTTGCGCTACGGGGCATTTTTGTTTCTGTGACTCATTCGAATAGGTTAGCTCGGCTGTTACGGGCAAGTCGGCTACTAAAGGGAAAATCCAGCCAATTTTGTGCTATTGACTTCGCACAACATATGTACTATATTGCGCCGTCAAAAAAAAGCCAGGTCGTAAACCCAAATGCCACGGATGTATCTGTGACTTACTGGTTCAGACCTGAGAGCGCTCTCCCCGCATTCCGGGCCTAACGCCCTCACTTCTCCACCTCTCAGCCACACATCAGAGTAACAACGAAGTGCAACTATTTCGTTTTCTACAATGCCGTTATTCTGTTCTCTCTATATCTCAGACGGTTTAACGTAGCAGTTTTCCCGGTTCCATCCATACTCACACAAGGAAGGAGGCATTATCAAAGTTCTCCTCATTGTCGTGCCGGCACTTGCGGCCTTCTGCAGCGTCGTAGTCTACCTTGCCCAGGATCATCCTGCAATGGGTGTCCTCTCTTCACTGGTGATCGGGTTTGCTCCGCTCATCGGTCTGGGTGTCCTCATCATCCTTGATGCGCTTATTATCTCGTTTTTCATCTGTGCTGCCGAGAAGATCTTCGTCGATGTTGATGACGACGTTGTGCCAGAGCGACATCTCAAAAGTAGATGGCATCGTGTCGAACACCCCCTGCCTGATCAGCTTTCCGATCGTATTTCTCTCAAAGAACACAGCCCGCCCGGATTCCTTTTTTCATAAGACGTTGTGAACACGGGTCCTTCGGATTCTTGTGCAGTACCGAACCCGGACTCAATACCAAATCGAGAGCACAGAGTGTCACGTACCCGGACGGTACTGTTTCTATACAGTCTCGCTTGGTTGTGATGCTGCCAGTTGCCGTCCAATGAAATTATTTGACCTGGGACAATGGAAGGGTGAAGAATATGAATGCAACCAGTATGTCTGCGTTCCGGATTGCTGTCGTCGCGACAGTGATAGGATTGTTTTTCGTTACCGCCGGATATGGACAAACGGAGAAGGGCGATTTTGAGGTAGGCATCGAAGTAGGGCCGTCTTTAGTCATTGCAACCGGCGGTCATGAAGCGATTGGCGCTTTGCTTTTGGCGGTCGAGCCCCATGCCGGCTATTTTCTCACCGACGCTCTCGCTGTGGGAGCCACGGTTTTTCTGTTTCGTCCATTCGATAGCGATCCTTCACAGTCTGCCATTTCCTTCGGAGCGGCGTACGCTTATGTGAACTACCATTTCAATGCGGGCGGTACCTGGTCTCCGTACGTTGGTGGCAGACTCGGTGTGTTCAATGCAAATTCAGCCGCGCTCTTTGCGGCGAGTGCCCAGGCCGGCCTGCAGTTCTTTGCTGCCCGTCAGTTTTCGATCAACTTGCAGCTCGAGGTCGGAACAATTGCGGGATCGGCAGGATCCGGGTCTGTCTTCCTGTCAACCCTGGGTATTGGCATGTCGTATCATATCAAGTAATGGTCTTCGACGGCGGATGGTAGGTGTAACTGTTAACAACCCAAAGGAGCAACACAAATGAAACTCGCTCACAGAATCGGCTCATATTTTTGTCTTTTGGGAATAACCATATTTGTGTTGGATGGATGTGGTACTTCGTATGAGGTTACCCCACCACCGGGAAGAGGAGATTACTCTTACAACGATCTCAATACCGAGTTTTTGGAGAAGGAAGTGGTTATCGAACTCAACGACGGGAGAGAAATGCATGCCAGGCAAATTCATGTCATCGCCGACTCTCTGTCATGGAACGAGTCTCTCACCGGAGCACACTATACGGTTGCAGTCAGCGATCTGAAAAGAATCAGTCGGAGGAATCATCTGTTGGGAGGCCTTGAAGGGCTCGGGTTTGGCGTACTTGTCGATGTGGCCGCGCTTGTGGCAATCTCCTCCGCCTCTTCGCGCGAGTTTCCTATCGGCGGGTTCTTCGTTCTAATGGGGGTCCCACCCGTGGTTGCAGGGCTCGGCGCCGTCATGGGACATCGATACGAATACAACTTCCCGGTGGATTCAACGAATGCAAAGCAGAAGTAGAGTTTGGGCTGTGAAAATATAAATCGGCCATTCTTTGTTACGGGCACTGCACAGAACTACGCAATTACGAATCGCCAACGTTATATGTCATTTGTCTGCAACCTTCAGACGAAAAATGCTCTTGTCCCGTACCCTTTCACGAAAGGAGATACACATGAACAACAATATCATATTCCTCTTGGTGGTGTCTTGCCTCTTCACCATCACGAATCCAGTACATTCCCAATGGATTCAAACCAACGGCCCGTATGGCAGCACTGTCAAGTGCCTTGCCGTCTCCGGCATTGATCTCTTTGCCGGGATTAGTGATGACCGTGTTGTCCCCACCACCGGCGTCCATTTCCAATATTCGAGGAGGCACTCATGAATACAAGAATGGTTTTCTTCATGCTCGTGTGCGCAGGAACGTTACACGCCCAAGATTTTTGGGAGCCTGTGCTTCCATCGGGCTTTGCTCTTTCGTTTGCCGCAAATTCACAGGGCTACATTTACACGACAGGTTTTTACCGTTCGACTAACGGAGGAACAACCTGGGCGCTGATAAATTCCGGTCTTCAATCGGGTGGCATCTTCGTTGCCGTAAATCCGTTGAACGATGATTTGTTCGGTTCCGTGGGAAGCAAGATCTTCCGGTCAACAAACAATGGAGACTCATGGACTCTGCAGGATTCGGTGACGTTTCACGCGGATGGAGTGCGATTAACTTTGAACAACCAAGGGATTCTGTTTGGATACGCAGATACCCTACGCAGGTCGACTGATAACGGAATTACATGGACTGTTATCCACAGCGGATTGCCGTTCGGCCAGATACCTGACCTTCGGGTTCACCCGAACGGAAATCTCCTTTTGGCACGCAAGGGTGATTGGTTGTTTCGCTCTACTGATAATGGCAACAATTGGATAGCAGTTACGCTCCCGCCCATACCGCCCCCGCCGGGGCCTGATGCCGATGCGATTGCATTTGGTTCCGGAGATAAAGTCTACGTGGGAGATGACGGGCTGGGATTTTTGGGATCGACAAATGGTGGTTCCTCATGGACACAATTGAACAACGGACTGCCGAATACATTCGTGTGGGCATTAGCGGTAACTAATGGAGGAGATATTTTTGCAGGGATGGCAAATGGCGGGGTGTACCGTTCCACCAATGGCGGAGCCCAATGGGATAGTATCAATACAGGTTTGAATTCGCAATCGAGAAGAATCTACTCACTGTTCATAGCACCGAGCGGTCATATCTTTGCAGGAACCACCGGGGGAATATACCGCAGCGCGCAGCGCGTGTCGTATGTGGGAGAAGGTGGAAAGAGTTTCGCCACTCAATATTCTCTCTCTCAAAATTACCCGAATCCATGTAATCCGAACACGACCATACGTTATCAGCTACCCCAAACGGCAGTTGTGGTGTTACGGATTTATGATATTCTCGGTCAAGAGGTCGCAACACTGGTGAATAGGGAGATACAGGCGGGAAACTATGACATCACGTGGAACGCCGGCGGGATGGCAAGCGGAGTCTATTTCTATCAAATCCATGCCGGTGATTTTGTTCAAACCAGAAAGTTGATTCTTATCAGATGATCAGGCACAACGGAACCGGTTTTCATCACGGTTGGCAATGATTGGCAAGACGATGTCGCATTACAAGATTCTTAAGAAGCTTGGAGAAGGAGGAATGGGCGTGGTGTTGGATGTGGAGCCGGATCGGGAATTGGTATTGCGGTGGCCCCCGAAGGAAAAGAGAGAATGAAGAACGCCAGATGCCCAAAACGCAATGACTAAACTCTTTGGAGGAAACATGATTTCACGGACAAACATACGATTGATGCTTTGCTTCACGGTTTTCTGCTGTCTGTTTTGTACAACGGTTGCCTCCGGGTCCGGCAAGGTTGGCATCTACGCCATCCGTATGGTTCCATACGGAGCAGACGCGGAGAAATATACACGACCCAGCTGGGGAGCGGGACTCCACGCTGTGTTTCCATTGCCGGTTGTTTCGCAACTGTTTGCCATCACCTGCGGATTGGAATTGGTGAATTTTCTCGAAAAGGAGATCGATCTCAGGGAACCGGTCACGGGACTGCGCGTTCAACAAAAGACAAGTCAGGATTTCATTCGTCTCTTTGTGGGCGGACAGATCGGAGGACACGGGAACGGTTTCCTTCGGCCTCACGCGGGCATCTCCCTGGCTCTTATTCACAACCAGTTCACCATCGATAATGTCGTCCCAAACGACAACGATCCCAACAATCCAATCTCCCAAAACGTGAAGGATGTGAGCAGCACTGTATTTGGATACGATCTGACACTCGGACTGGATTTGAATTTCTCAAACACCGTTGCGCTTGATGGCGGCGTGAAGTATGTCAAGAGCTTTTCTGTTCCCCAACAACTCGGTGCAGATGCCGCCAAGATCTATCCACAATATTTCCAGATATACCTCGGCGTTGGCGTCTCATTTGACATATTCAAGAAAGCAGAGGATCGCCTGCACGAGTGATCACAGCTCCGCCTTCATTGAGCGGTTCCGTCCCATACAGTTGTTGGAATGAGCCAATAGTGTCGATGGTTACCACGCACTTATTTCAAAGGAGGAACGATGAAAGCAACTTTGCCCGTACTCATATGCGCTGCAATTCTGGTGCACAATGTTTTACCTGCACAATTCGCCCAGCAGGGAAATAAACTTGTCGGCACGGGTGCTGTAGGCAATGCATACCAAGGCCGGTCTGTCGCACTCTCGGCGGACGGAAATACGGCGATCGTCGGGGGAGATCTTGATAGTAACAACGCAGGCGCAGCGTGGGTGTACACACGCACTGGTGGCATGTGGACACAGCAAGGAAACAAACTTGTCGGGACGGGCGCAGTGTTCAATGCAGGTCAAGGCATCTCAGTTTCCCTCTCCTCGGATGGGAATACCGCCATCATAGGTGCATATCTTGATAATCTATCTGCCGGTGCAGCATGGGTGTTTACGCGGAGTGGCGGTGTGTGGACTCAGCAAGGAAATAAACTTGTCGGCACAGGGGCGGTGAACGGAACCTTTGGTGCAGCGCAAGGCGCCTCTGTCTCCGTCTCCGCGGACGGCAATACGGCTATCGTGGGTGGTTGGGGTGACAATAACCAGGCAGGAGCAGCGTGGGTGTTCACACGAAGTGGCGGTGTGTGGACTCAGCAAGGAAATAAACTTGTCGGTGCAGGAGCTGTAGGCAATGCAGACCAAGGACAATGTGTTTCCCTCTCCTCGGATGGGAATACGGCCATCGTTGGGGGTCTTCAGGATAATCTTAATGCGGGCGCGGCCTGGGTGTACACTCGGAGCGGCGGTGTTTGGACTCAGCAGGGAGCAAAACTTGTCGGCACAGGTGCTGTAGGCAATGCTCAGCAAGGCACTTCTGTGTCCATCTCTTGGGACGGGAATACGGCCATCGTCGGGGGGTATGGTGACAATAGCAATGCAGGAGCAATGTGGGTGTACATACGAAGTAGCGGTGTGTGGAGTCAGGAAGGGTTAAAACTTGTCGGCACAGGCGCTGTAGGCAGTCCACGTCAGGGCTATTCTGTTTCGCTCTCTTTGGACGGAAATACAGCCATCGTGGGTGGGTTTGGTGACAGTGGCAATGCAGGTGCAGCATGGGTGTACACGCGTGGCGCGTCCGGCGTTTGGGGCCAGAGCGAAGAGGTACCACAGCGATTCAGTTTGAGGCAGAATTATCCCAATCCATTCAACCCGAACACGGTAATCACATACGATGTTGCAGTGAGTTCACGCGTCCTCATGAGTCTCTATGACGCCCTCGGCCGTGAAGTGAGAACGCTTTTAGATGAAGAGAAGACCGCCGGATCATATCAAATCCAATTTGATGCGTCAGACTTGTCCACCGGAGTGTACTACTATCAATTGCGAGCTGGTGAATTTGTTGAAACAAGGAAGCTCATCTTCCTCAAATAGTATCAAATGATACCACGTGTCGGCCCGTTTAGTGGGCTGGCACGTGAGTGTCAGTCGTCGGGCCTCGTTGGTGATGCGGACGATCCTGTGCTGCCTGAGGGCGCGCAGGCCAGACTTCCGGTAGAGGGCGAGATCTTCCTCCGGTTGGTGAAGGGAGAGCTTGACAGAAATCTTCTTGCATAAGGCAACAGGTTTGCCGGCAGGTTCATTCTCGTCAATGGCCAGGTAATGCAGTTGCCCTGTGGCCAAGTCGATCTGGCCGTGAGCGAGGAAGTACTCTTGGACCTGATTAAAGTACGCTTCAGCGAGGATCGGGGTGAGGTTGAAATCGCGTCCAAGCTTCATGATGATCGACTGTCGCACGGACTTGGACGAGAGACGCTTGTGTAACTGCTCGTGATTCATACATGATACCTTCGGAAACGTGGATGATGAAAATACACATTTTTACCTCGGTATCATTTGATACTAACTATAAATGACGTGCAACTGGAAATAGCAGCGCCAAGCACTTCGTTCGATTTATTTGTAAAGGTAACGCACTTGCCAACGCTAGCCGGACAGTTGAACTCACTCCATGCCGCCGTCTACGCTTTCTATATATTGACGGCGGCACGGCGTGCTTGGCGCAACGTTAACTGCAATTGCCCAGACATTAACACAAGGAGAACATGATGACCAAGACTAACCTGTTTCTGATTGGAGCGATGGTCTTTTTCGTTTCGTGTAGCAAGGACACGGAACCGACTGCTACTGGCACGAATGGAACCGATGTCATTCTTCCGCTAAAAGTCGGTAACCAATGGATATACCAATTGACGTACTCCGATACTACCCGTCCCAGCTACGATACAATAGCCGTTACCAGAGATACGCTGATTGGGACCGAGCAATGGTTTCTCGTTCGGGATCTTCGTTTCTTCAGCTTTGGTGTCGGACCAAGGGAAACGTGGTGGACAAACCGTTCAACGGGCCTTTGGGGACGGGACAGTGGGGTTTCATGGCTTGAGTGGAAATTTCCTGCATCCGTTGGTGATTCCTATCTTCGCCCGGATGGAGATACGGTTCGCATTCTTGCCACGAATGTGCCAATCAGTGTTCCAGCTGGTCGGTTTCCTTCGTATCAGTACGGTATCTACAGAGGGTTCCGCTCCGATTATTTCCTCTGTCCCCATGTAGGATATCCGACATTCGGTGAATTCGCTGTCACGGATTCCACTGGCCCTGGGATCATAAGGTTCGTTCGGGTGGAACTCTCAAGGGCGATTCTCAATTGAAACAACTCACATTACCGAGTTCCATCATAGACTCTGGACTGGACCATTGCAGGTATGCAGAAACATCATCTCGTGCGATGAACGGGCAACGGCAGTAGATAGTGTGGAACATCTGCGACACCGAAACGTCGGCTGTGAGCGGAGGGAGGAATGAACCGAAGGGGTTTCCCCCGGCCGTCACGGTTAACATGATGAATATCGCACCGTGACAGCGACATGCCTCCCAGATAATTGTGTCCATCACGGTACATAGTAATTCCGGGAAACCCCCGCCTAATTAATAGCGGGGCAGGCGTGACGGCCGAGCTAACCAGTAAGTATCTCACCCCTTCAGGGTGATGTGGTGGTGCTCGTATTTCCTGTCTTGGGACTTCGTCCCAAGCTATAGTATCTGACCCCCGCTAAAAGGTAAGGCACGGCGGGCAAGCCGTTGGGGTCGGATAAGGCAGCGGGTTTTGGATGACCAGCCTGTTGTGGGACGGAGTCCCGAGCTACAGCTTGTAGCGCGATTCTCCTGAATCGCCCCTTGCGCAAGTTCAGCCCCAACGGGGCGGGATATTATAGCCGGGGACGAAGTCCCCGGACAACATCATAAGAGAAACATTCCCACAACCCTGAAGGGGTTGGATACCATCAGCGGTATCTCACCCTTTCGGGGTGATGAGATCGTTCTTCTGTTTTACTGTCTTGGGACTTCGTCCCAAGCTATAGTATCTGACCCCCGCCAAACCGCCAAAAAAGATCGGCGGTCAGGAAGGTAAGGCACGGCGGGCAAGCCGTTGGGGTCGGGCGCGGATGGCCTCGTGGCTTTGCAATGCCTGATGGGGGACGGAGTCCCGCGCTACAGGTTGAAACGCGGATGGCGGCAGAACCCTCATCTGCACATCATCGGTAGAGACGACCCGGCGGGTCGCCTCTACGCATTACCGGAAAGGCGATGTTGGTGTCACGAAATGCCTGCCCGCCTCCGGCGGGGTACCTGCACAGGGCAGGCGGGCGTAACACCCGGGTTAAAGAATTCAAGGGTTCTTACCTAACGAGAGGACACGCCGGAGGCGTGTCCCTACCAACCCATTTTTTGTAGGGACACGGCTCCGCTGTGTCCGACGGTTTTCTTGGTCGTCATGGAACATTCCATGACGACAAACTGCGCAATGCTGAGTTGTCTCGGAGAAGCGCTTTCGGTGTCACGGAATGGATCGTGACACCGGGTTAAACAACAAGTGGCCGCCCAATGCGGTGGTTTGTTCACAGGTTGCCATAGGCTTCTGTCGCTCCCCCTCATTCTCCTGCCGTAAGATTCCGATTCGCAAAACCCGGAAAATGGAGCAGTCAACAGTCAGTAAATCTGATAGTCGGCCTGATTTTCTCTGGCATCGTATATGAGTACATACTCATATAGTTGATAACTCAGGAAGGAATGATGAAAACCTCAGCAGATTTGAAAGCCGATATTCTCCTCGCTCTTGCACACCCGAACCGTATCCGCATTATTGAATACCTTCGAAAGGATGTACGCTGCAACTGCGAGTTAGCTCCTGCTCTCGAGCTCGAACAATCAAACCTCTCACGACACTTGAAGATTCTGGTTCAGGCAGGCATTCTGAAATCGTGGAAAGATGGGCTCCGCGTCAATTTCAAGGTTACTGATGAGAGGGTTTTCAAGATTCTTGATATCTCACGTGAGATTGCACGAAAAGACGTGGAGAAGAAGGTTGAAGCACTTGAAGAAGGGTAAAGGAGGAAATCCCAATAACCAAGCTCCAAGTTCCAAACAATTTGAAAAGCGCTGTGCAAGTCAACCTCAGTGTTGGATGATGAAAGGAATAAAGCAATGACTATCAAAGTACTCGGACCCGGATGTATGAACTGCAAGACTCTTGAACGACGAACGCTCGAAGCGTTGGAGAAATCCGGCATTCAGGCTACAGTCGAAAAGGTTGTTGATCTCGACGGAATTATTGCATACGGCGTGATGCGAACACCGGGACTGGTGATCAACGAGAGGGTGGTTGTGCAGGGGCGAGTCCCGACAGTTGATCAAATTCATGAGCTGATTGCAGCAGAAGCACGTAAGGTTGCGGCTCAATGAAAGAGTGGATGAAGTTCAGCATCCTTGCCGCGGCGTTCGCCCTTTTCTACTTTGCTCCGATTGATGCGCCTGTTGTGCTCACCGCTCTCGGGGCAGGACTGACGTTGTTGCAGGAATACGCAAGACTTCATGTTCTGACCTGCCTCGTTCCCGCCTTCTTCATTGCCGGAACGATTGCAGTCTACGTCAAGAAGGATGCGGTACTCAAGCTGCTCGGCCCGACAACGAAAAAGTACATCGCGTATCCCATCGCAAGCGTATCGGGAGGCATTCTTGCCGTATGTTCGTGCACGATTCTTCCCTTGTTTACAGGCATCTACAAACGCGGCGCAGGTATCGGGCCGGCGGTGGCGTTTCTCTTCACCGGGCCGGCAATCAACGTCACGGCTATTCTTCTGACGAGCAGCGTGCTTGGCTGGGATTTCGCCATCGGCAGATTGATCGCATCCATGATCATCTCCGTGATTGCGGGTTTGATAATGGCATACGTGTTTCGTGATCATGATTCAAGAAACAGCGCCAACGGCTTTGCATCAGGAATGTCGGGGGATCTCCCTTACTCCAACACTGTTGTCGTTCTCTTTCTTCTCCTTCAGTTGGCAGTATTGGTGGTCTTCGGACTTGCAATTGACCCGACTATGAAAGCTATGATCCTAGTATTGACGATTGCCGCGGCACTGTCCATCGTTTTCCTCAAGTTCCAGAAAGAACACAATGTAGAATGGATCGGCGAGACGTGGGGACTTACAAAGAAGATTCTCCCTTACCTCTTCGTTGGCGTGTTCATTGCGGGAATTATCGAAGTGATTGTGCCGCAGGAGATTGTAACCGGACTTGTCGGGGAGAATACGCTGCTCTCCAATGCCATCGCCTCGACCTTCGGGGCGTTCATGTACTTCGCAACGTTGACCGAGGTTCCCATCATTCAGAAGCTGATGGGACTTGGGATGGGTCGCGGCCCTGCACTGACGTTGTTCCTGACGGGAAATGCGTTGAGTCTGCCAAGCATGATTGTGCTGTTCAACGTGATGGGAAGGAAGCAAGCGGCTACATATATCATCACCATCATGATACTGTCGGTGTTTGCGGGATGGATGTTCGGGGAATTTGTGTGATGGCTGGTCTTCCTGATCCCTGTCGCAGGGGGATCTCACCCTTTCAGGGTGTCGTATTGTTTTAGTGCATGAAGTCTTGGGACTTTGTCCCAAGCTATAGTATCTGACCTCTGCTGGGTCGGTAAGGCAGCGGGTTCTAGATGACCGGTCTGTTGCGGGACGGAGTCCCGCGTTACGGCGTGTTGTTCGGCGATTCAGCCCCAACTGGGCGGGATATTATAGCCGGGGACGAAGTCCCCGGACAACATCATAAGAGAAACATTCCCACAACCCTGAAGGGGTTGGATATCACCAGCGGTATCTCACCCCTTCAGGGTGATGAGATCGTTCCTGTGTTTTTCTGTCTTGGGACTTCGTCCCAAGCTGTAGTATCTGACTCCTTCGGAGTCAACACGGGATGAAGCATTCGCCGGCACTGTCCGACCCCAATGGGGTTAGATGGTAAAGCAGGGGACGAGGTCCTCAGAAAAAGACACACCAACAATCCCGACAAGCAACCCTGAAAGGATTGGACACACGCAGCAGTAATCGAAGAGAAATTGCCTCACTGCTTATAGGTCAGTTATATACGCGACAATGAACATCAACGAATCAGGAACATCATCATGAACTGTATTCACCACTTCATTCTTATTGGAATGCTTCTTCTTGCGGGATTAGACAATCTGACCGCTCAATCAACATCCAACACATCACATACAAACCCTAAAGACAAGCCGCAGACGCCTCTCGTTACCTTTGTTGAGCTTGGCTCCGTGAAGTGTATCCCTTGCCGCCAGATGCAACCGGTGATGAAAGCCATCGAGGAAAAGTATGGCGAGCAGATACGTGTTGTGTTCTATGACGTCTTGAAAGACGACCAGGTACAGTATGCAGACAAGTATCGCATCAGGGTCATTCCCACACAAGTCTTTCTCGACAAAGATGGCAAGGAGTTTTTCCGGCATGAGGGATTTTATCCGGAGGCAGAAATCGACAAACTTCTTCAGAAGCGCGGTCTGAAGATCCTCAAGGGGAAATGAACATGCTTGACGAACTGTTTATCTGGCTCAGCACGGCAATCGGCGGGACGTTCGGCGTTGCCTTGCTTGCAGCATTCGGCTGGGGCGTCATCAGCATTATTCTCAGTCCGTGCCATCTCTCCAGCATTCCTCTTGTGGTCGGATATATCAGCAGTCAGGGAAAAGACGGAATCCGGCGCGCATATTCCATCGCTTTCGTATTTGCTATCGGGATTCTGATCACCATCGGATTGATTGGAGCAATCACTGCCTCAGCCGGAAGGATGATGGGGGATGTCGGGGTATGGGGAAATGTACTTGTGGCCGGAGTGTTTTTCGTTGTGGGTCTCTACCTGATGGATGTCATTAGTGTATCGTGGAACGGATTCATGCCGCAAACATCGTTTGCCCGCGGATGGAAGAGAGCGTTGCTGTTGGGACTTATCTTCGGCATTGGACTCGGTCCGTGCACATTTGCATACATGGCGCCGGTGTTGGGCGTTGCGTTCAGCGTGGCAACAACAAACATGCTGGAGGCACTCTCCCTTATTACTGCGTTCGGTATCGGTCATTGCGCCGTGATTGTCGCAGCGGGAGGAACTGCCGGAACCGTGCAGAAATACCTCAACTGGACCGAGCGATCGAAGGGTGCAACCTGGCTGAAGCGAAGCGCAGGTGTGTTGGTAATGTTGGGGGGAGTGTATTACATCTCTACCGCATTCTGAGGATTCTCAGCAGTCCGACTTCTTGTAGCTCTATTCAACACTGCAGTAACATTCTTCAACACTTCATAGCACGCTCCCTCCATATTATTCTTGCCATTCGGCAAGTATTGCCTTGGAATAATATTTGCCATTATTGAAGTGTCATTTCCCAAACGACTATGGATGCTTGCCGGGCCGAAGGCCTGTTGCGACTTACCCAAGTAACCCAGAAGATCGCCCGTTGTCTGGCAGACGATGCCGGGTTGCAGGTGGGTGAATTCAACTGTTTGCTGCACCTGTATCTCGAAAAGCCGTGCTGCGTGCGCAAACTCACCGAGATGCTCGGCATCGGATCCAGTTCCACGTCGAAGCTTCTTCGCTCATTGGACAGACGGGGATGGTTGACCCGCGAGTTGGATCCTGTCGATCGACGCATGGAGCGCGTTGCCCTGACGGAACAAGGGGTAGAGGCGGCAAGGCAGATACTCCTCGCCGCGGATTGCATTGCGGTTATGCTTCTTGGAAAACTTCCGGATGACCGTCGTGTGCCTTTCACAGAATGTATCAACACCGTAACCCAACACATCAAGACGATATCCAACCACAAATAGAGAGGTTCTCCCATGGATCAATCCATTACCAGAAAAGACTTCCTGAGGAACGGCACCAAGGTTGCCGCCGGTGCGGCACTCGGCGTCGGCACGCTCCACATGCTCACCGGTTCCCAGGCTCACGCGGACAAGATGGTCACCCCGTGGCCGTGGCCATATCAGGCTGTTGACGTTGAAGCTGTGCGTATTCTCGGTCATGATGCATTTTGGGAAGGAAAAGGATGCTCATACGGCGCGTTCCATGCAATCGCTGCAAAACTGCGTCTTGTGCTTCCCGATCCATGGAATCAACTCCCGTCAGAAGTCATGATCTACGGACACGGCGGCGGCGTGGGCTGGGGGGCAACATGCGGCGCGCTGAACGGACCGGCTGCTTTGATTTCCCTCGCTCTCACGAAGGCGCGTTCCGATATTCTCATCAGTGATATGTACGGCTGGTATACGCAAACGTTGTTCCCGACCGATATCAGCAACCAGTATGCGGTCAACCACGTTTTCAACGACAACCGATGCGATATCCTCCTCCCGCAGAATGCAGCAGGGTCACCATTATGCCATCCTTCGGTAACGGAGTGGTGCAAAACTTCGAGCTATCTTTCCGATTCCCTCCAGCGAAAAGAGCGTTGTGCCCGCATTACAGGTGATGTCGCCGCGTTTGCAGCGCAGATCCTCAACGAAGAGTTGGGAGGAACATTCGTTCCCCGCTATGTTCCACCCGCAATCATTGCAGCCTGCATGAGCTGTCACGGAACGGGTCCGACCAATATAGTTGCGGCAAAAATGGAATGTACACAATGCCATGGCACGAATCCGCACGTTTCGGCAGTGCAACATGTCGGTGATCCCGTCCCGACCTACAAGCTTGGCCAGAACTACCCGAACCCCTTCAACCCGTCCACGAATCTTGAGTTCTCGATTCCGAAATCGGAAACGGTGAGCTTGTCGGTGTATGACGTGCATGGCCGCCTTGTGAGGAACCTCGTTACCAACGAGACATTCTCACAGGGAACATTCAAGACTCAGTGGGATGGAACAAATGATGCCGGAATGCGCGTCGCAACCGGCATCTACTTCGCCCGTTTGTCAGCAGGAACGTTCAATGCCGTTCAGAAGATGAATCTGATAAAATAGAGACGGCGAAATCGCCCCGTTTACGTGCTAACCCACAGGCTGTTCTTCGGCTTGTGGGTTTTTTGCGGGTCGTCATGGACCATTCCATAACGACAACATGCGTTGATCGTGTCACGGAAATGCCTGCCGACCCTGCGGCGGGTAACAGGCAGGGAGGACGTGACGACCGGGTTACTGATAGCAAGTTGCAGTTGTTCCGGAATATTGACAGCTTGAGCCATCAATCATATCAGGAGATTGCGCATGACAGCCGAAACCTGGCCTCTTCCAAAGTTTTATTTTTTGGTAAACATTAACGGAACAGATTATCCTTTTCAGGAGGTATCCGGACTGGATGCTGAAGGTCAGGCAATTGAGTACAGGCACGGCGACAGCAAGCAGTTCTCCACAATCAAGATGCCGGGTATTGCAAAGACAGGAAATGTGACGCTGAAGAAAGGGGTCTTTGTCCAGGACAATAATTTCTGGCAATGGTATTCAGCAATCAAGATGAACAGTGTCAAGCGCTCCACGATAATCATCAAACTGCTCGATGAGTCGGGGAATCCAACGATGACATGGACTCTGAACAATGCGTTTCCGACAAAGATCACAGGAACTGATTTGAAGTCGGTAGGTAACGAAGTAGCAATCGAGACGATAGAACTGGCCCACGAAGGACTGAAAATCAGTACATTACCACTTTGAACCGGGTGGTCACCCCGGTTAAAGGTGATGGCGGAGTGATCCTGCGGTCGTTGGTTTCAACACACTTCGGCGGGCTCAGTGAAGGTGCTCAACCAACGGCCAAGTCCGGCGGGCAAGGCAGACAATATAGTCCCCGAGATGCGGCTGCGCCAAATCACAACGCTGACAGTTGAAGCGACGGCAACGGGTCGTCCCGGCAACAAGGGCACGAAGACGGAGACGGTGCAGTAGGTTCAGCGCGGCGTATCACCAGTGCACAACGCCGCCATAGCTGAGTCCAAAACACACCAACCATAAGAAAAGCAACACAATGAAAGAGGCGCCATGAAGTGCCCCGCATTCCAGCGGGGCATTTCTATTGTTGTGGGAAGAGGTGTGTTTGAACCAATTGTAAGTCTATATAAAATAAGCAGTTAGACAAATATGTCTTAGCCAAGGAATAGGTGTCTGCCATTGCGTGGTGTCGTGTAAGGAAATTCGAAGCCCCGTGTAAGGAATTTCGAAGTCAAAATCAGGAATCTCCCTACAGACAAGCATGAGGGGATTCTGTATCTTGGGGGCAGTTGTGCGCTCGCTGCGAGACGTGAACGGGAAAAATACCTGTGCCCGACAATCGCCTGTCACCCATCAATCACTTTGTACAACGCACCCAATTGATGAATCGGGATCCCGTTCGCGTCTCTTGCGCAGTTTCCCTGCCTCGTAGAATACCCTTCCCCGTTTTTATGTTGAGTTATTCTACAGAGGTCTCACGTCGCCGGAGAAATCAAACGAGGAGGTTGGTATTTTCAATTTGAAAAAAGGGAGAATATGTAGTACCTTCACGGGTGAGTGAAGGCGCTCGCTGTCCTTTGAGCGTTGAAGGTGAGGCGTTGTCGACCACGTGTGGATGAGAAAGAGTTCCTCTGTGGTCCAGACGACTGCTCGCAGTGACATCACGAACAGCCAACTTTGGCAAGACCTCTTTTCTCTTTCCACACTGGTGTGATGGGGAGAAGAGGTTTTTCTGTTTCTTGAGAGTGCGGCTCTCCGTGTTCGCGATTTCACATTCATGAATCTGAAGCTCACGATATATACGTCGCCACGTGTGGCGATGTTTCTCTGTCTCATCGCTTCACGCGCGATGGGAGTGAATCAGCCGCTCTTCGAAGACTGGCGTGTGGTTGAATTTACCACCTTGTCGGGTCTTCCCTCCAATCATATACACATAATCACGGAAACAGAAGACGGGACCCCGTGGGTTGTTACCTCGGGCGGGCTTGCCTGGTTTGACGGCTACCGATGGATTCCTGTTCCATTCCATGTGATGCCTGAGGCCACACGTCCCATCCTGATTGGGCCGACCGGCAGCGGAAGCCTGGCAGTGATCGTGAACTCCATTCTCTACGTCGGCAACCAGACTGGTTTCTACCCTCTTCCGATGGATAATGTGCGGGCTGCAGTACAGCTTGACAGTGACTCGCTAATTGTGTTATGCGATTCATCTCTTTACGTCTATCATGTGAATCGTCTGTACGCAGAGCCGGCGAGTCAGGCTTCCGATATCAAGGGTGTGTATGAATTGGTGAGAACGCGCGGCGGAAGCGTGTGGATCAAAACCACAATGGGACTGTACCGACTTGAGGGAGGACAGTGGATAAAGAAGTTGCATTCAATTCCGAACGACTATCCTTTGAACTGCAGTGTGATTGCTGAGAACGAGGCGGGATCGGGATTGCTATCGATTGTCTTCCCATTTTCAATGCGGGGAATATGGGAATGGAACAATGACGGGCCGTTGCTGATGAACACTTCCGAGAAAGGTGAGAATGTCAGGACGGCTGACATCGCCAATGACGGAGCGAAGATACTCGTCTATGAATCCGGATACATCTCGTTTCTCGAATCGGGAAGGTGGTCGCAACTGGAGTTCGAAAAGCCATCCCCTCGCCGCGTGGGGATGGTACGTTTCAGAAAGAACGGCGATCTCTGGCTCTGTTCAGATGGCGGATTATTCCTCTTTAAACGATCATCTCAGCGATGGCGAATTTTCGGACACGAACAGCCCACTCCAAGGAATTACATCAACGACATCCTGCTCGCCAAAGACAGCACACTCTGGGTTGCAACCGGCAATGGCGTTGAAGTACACGAGAGGAACGGGACGATAAGACACATCGAATACATCAACGGTTTCCCTTTGTACGTCGTGACGGGATTGATGCAGGAGGAATCGGGCCCCATCTGGATCAGCAGCGGGTCGGCGTTTGACGGAGCATTTCGGTGGGATGGCAAGCGGTGGCAACGGTTCGCGGCAGGAACGCCGCTTGCCGGTTGCCGCATTCACAGAATCCGCAAAGACCGGAAGGGCAGGCTGTGGTTTCTTGCAATCTCAGGAACAAAGGAACATCCCGACCCACGCAATCCCGGCGCGTATGTGTATGACAACGGATCGTTTGGACGATACAGCAAGGAATCGGGTCTTCTCAGCGGTTACGTCTATACGTTCGATGAAGGTCCTGATGGCGCGTTCTGGTTTGGCACACTCGATGGCCTGAGCAGACTACGAAACGGAACGTGGACGCACTGGACACTCCGGAACGGACTTCATGAATCGAGAATTTTCTCTCTTGCTGTTGACCGTGGGAACCAAGTGTGGTTTGCAGACAGAGAAAGCGGGCTTGGGTTTGTCGACACGAACGACAATGTTCACTATATCGGTGTCAAGGAGGGTTTGCCGAGCGGGAAAGTGTGGGAAGTGAAGCTTGACCCGGAGGGGAGGGTGTGGTGCACAACCCCTGCCGGGCTGGGAGTGATGCACAACGGCACGTGGTCAACTATTGACAGACACCTGGGCCTCGCCAGTGAGCATCTGTGGCCCGTTTTGCCTCTGAAAAACAGGGTCTATATCGGCTCGCGGAAAGGGCTTGCAATTCTCGACCTCAGCCAGATCAGTACGATCCGCACGCGCCTTTTTGCCGAGGAGCCGCTTGTGAGCAATAGAAGTGTTCTTCTTCGTTGGACAACATCATCCTTCTGGGGTGAAATTCCTTCTGAACGTATCAGGACACGCTACAGGATCAACGATGGGCGCTGGTCTCCGTGGAGTGTGTACGAGGACGTAATGCTCAGCAACGTGGAGCCGGGTACGTATGCATACGAGGTTCAATCAGTCGGGCTGCTCGGCGAGATAACGCCGCACGGGATTACGGGAACGTTCCGCGTTGCGGTTCCATGGTACCTGCATCCCCTGTTCGTTTTTCCTGTAGGAACTCTCGTGCTGGCATTCTTATCACTCAGCGGATATGTGTTTATCCGGAGAAAACAACAGGCCCGCTTAACCGAGGAATTGAGACGGGAACACGAGCATGCACAGAAGCTGGCAGAACTCGAGACAATGAAATCCCGTTTCTTTGCCAACATTTCGCATGAATTCAGAACACCGCTCACACTCATTCTCGGCCCGCTCGACCAGTTGCGGACGGGTCATTTTACAGAAGAGAAGGCACGGCACATTGCTGACATGGCGCATCGCAATGCCCAGAAGCTGTTGGGTCTTATCAACCAACTGCTCGACCTCTCGAAGCTCGAAGCGGGCGGCATGACGTTGAATGCGAGCAGGGGGGATCTTGTGCATTTTCTTCGTGGACTTGTGATGGCATACCAATCGATGGCTGAAAACGGGAACATTCATCTCGGATTTGTTTCCGAGCCTGAGCATGTTGACATGTACTTCGACAAAGAGAAGCTGGAAACAGTATTCAACAATCTCTTATTGAACTCCTTCAAGGTCACATCGGACGGCGGCAAGATCACCGTATCCGTACATCTCTGCTCTGACATCCGATTCGGCTTTCCCTCGGATCAAGGAAGCGTCGAGGTGGTTGTTCGTGACACGGGCATCGGAATCTCCGAAGAGAATCTCTCTTACATTTTCAATCGATTTTACCAGATTCACCACCCCGGAGTACAGGCGTCAGGGGGCACAGGAATAGGTCTTGCGCTGGCGAAGGAACTCGTGGAGTTGCATCACGGGAATATCGGCGTCACGAGCAGCGTCGGCAAGGGGACTGAATTTGTAGTGAGCCTCCCACTCGGAAGGAGCCATTTGAAAGCGGAAGAGATAGTCGAACCTGCTGAAATATCTCATCACCCTGAGGCAGTGGAACCACGGGTCGGGTCCTGCCACGAAGCGTTGGAACATGCTCACGACCTTGGAAAGACAATCGTCCTCATTGTTGAAGACAACGCTGATGCGCGGCAGTATATCAAAGAGAATCTCCCCCCGGCATTTCATGTTGTCGAAGCAGCAGACGGCGAAGAAGGTGTTGAAAAGGCGCGGGAAGCAATCCCCGACCTTATCATCAGCGATATCATGATGCCGAAGAAGGATGGCTACGAGATGTGCACCATCCTGAAGAACGATGAGAAAACCAGTCATATTCCCGTCATCCTTCTTACGGCAAAAGCGGGTCAACAAGACAAAATCGACGGCCTGGAAACCGGCGCGGACGATTTCATCATAAAACCGTTCGACGCGAAGGAGCTTCAGGTTCGTGTGAAGAATCTGATTGAAATACGACGGAGGCTGAGAGACCGTTTCAGCAAGACGATTCCCTTGAAACCGGGAGAGATCGCCGTAACCTCCCTTGACGATGCATTTCTGAAGCGCGTTATGCAGGTTGTTGAAGAGAAGATGAGTGATGACAAATTCAGCCTGGAGGATTTCAGTCGCAACGTAGGGATGAGCAGGGCACAACTTCACCGAAAGCTCACCGCTCTGACGAACCACTCTCCCGGCGAATTCGTCCGATACCTTCGCCTCCACAGGGCAATGGAAAAACTGAAGTGCGGGGCGGGGTCGGTTTCTGAAATCGCCTACAGCGTCGGGTTTGCCACGCCTGCCTATTTTGCCAAGTGTTTCCACGAACAATTCGGCGTTTCGCCGAGTGAGGTTCGAAGGGATTCGGGATGAGATAGTGCCTGCCTTGAATTCCGCCTGTACCTGCCAATTCTGTGCCACTCCTACCGGATGAAACAATCGTTGTCAACTTTGCAACAAATGTGACAGCCTCTGCCACGCACCGCCCGGCGATGCAACTATTGTTATCAAGTTTGCAACGCACGTGATAGGTACTCCCCCGGATGATTTTTTTAATTGGCGGCGACTGGCGTACACATCGAATGGCGTAGTCAGTGGAGAAGTATTCACACGAGGAGGTAGCTATGAAACCCATATTGTTTATTCTCGCTGTCGTGATTGCGGCAATGGTCGTCGGCTGTCAGGAGAATGGCTCGATGAATCCTGCCGCAAATCAGGAACCTGCGGTACAGGTTGTGGATAAGCCAAGCCCGGATATCAGATTGCCTCTGCAGGGCATCCTGAAAGACCCCGACCATCGTTACAGTTACACACAGATTCTCGGCACAGCCGCTGTTCACTTTGAAGGCTCAGGCCGGTTGGTCAACTTGACCTTGAGTGTCGATGCCGAACTGTGGCCACCGGAATACCCTGATGACATTCGGTGGATCGTTTCCAGCGTCACGACGGAACGGGTCAAACTCCCGGCGGAAGGAGGCTCGCTTACTATCACAAGGAACTACCCGATTTCAGGGAGATCCAGAAGCATCCTGCTGACATTGGATTTCCAGATTACTCATCAACCGGGTTTCCGTATTCAAGTGACCTGCCTTGATGATATGCGCCTCACATTGGTGCAGAGGCATGTTGATACGGCAGCGATCCATTGGTGACCTCCAATCGCTGCCGGACTATCAACCAACATTAACCATAGAAGCAAGGAGGTACAGATGAATTTTGCAATGCGCGTTCTTTGCATCGTCCTTGTCGTGATCCTAATATCGGGGTGTCAGGACGATCCGATAACGAACCCAGTGACAGATCTCTCGAATCCAACTGTTGGTTGTTCGAAACGTTCGCCTGAAACCGTCATCCCATACGATCTCGTTCTGAGAGACCCGACTCAAATGTTCAACGGATGGATCGAGGTACACGGAACGATCACGTATTCATTGACAGTATTGCCCATCATTCGTGAGACGCGTGTATCCGTGGTCGGAGTAAATGAAGCGCGGCTGTGGCCGATGGGAGAAGAGGGACTGGTCTGGACCATCTCGTGCAAATCGGGATACTCGTGCTGTATTCCCGCGGGAGGCATGGGCGAGTTGCACTGTGCTTTCCCTGTGGAGGGAAGAAGAGACGGCTTGGTGCTTCGAGCAACAATGCGCGTGTCGACGGACAGGATGGAGGTTGATCGTATGTGGCTTGATGCGCCGAAGCCGCCGTTACCTGACGATTTCTAAAAACATGCTGGTGGGATGGGGTCCTGGAACGGCTATGTTGAAGCAGAGTGTGTTGTGGGTCGGCACGCAGGGCGCTACTATCCGGGGCCCCAGAATGTGAGGTTCGGGGAAGTTCATTCACTAACTCTTAGCAGGAGAAAACGAAAATGCAACTCAAAGTATTGGTGTGTGCATGCTTGATTGTGGCAATGGTGTGCGGTTGCGAGTCCCCTGTCGATTCCGAGTTGGCGATGGGAGATAGTCACTCTATTGATGCTGAAAAAGCCCGGACCTCCGGTGGAAGAATCCCGCTGGTTGGCATTTTGCCGGAGCCCGGATCACAAACGCAATACAGCATGGACGGTTTCGTCGACTATGGGATCGCACGCGTGCCTGAAGCATGCAGCCTTGTTGAACTTGATTTGGGAACTGCTGTGTGCCTCAGAGCGCTGGAATGTGACAAGCCGATGTGCACCATCCAGGAGAAATCGACACACATGGTCTGCGTCTCGGAAGAAGGCGTCGCGCTTCTGGAAATCCGCTATCTGATTCAGGAAAGAAACGACAGGCTCGCGCTGATTGTGCAGTTTCAGGTTACGCAGGATAATCTGGAAATCGACGCAGTGTCGCTTGACTACATAGAATGACATTCGACCTAAGGGATGCAATGAAATCACGTGCTTTCATTTATATAATTCTCATCTGTATGCCATGGTCGGCACGCGCACAAAGGGAGAAAGCGGAATACAGCGGTGTCCAATTCATTGCCGTTCACTGGATCGTTTCAGTGGAGGATCGAGGAAAAACCGTTATTCTTGAGGACGAGTCACAGTGGAGAATCTGCCCCCGTTGTTCACCCTCTGTATGCAGAATATGGCCGGGTGCCACAGTTGCGATTGTGAAGCGTGACGATTCATATCGCTATCCGTACCGCCTGTGGATAACGGGCAACGGCCCGCACGCCTTTCCGGTTGATGCAACATGTATAGCGGACAAATCACAGCAAGTTGCGCAGAAGGGACAACTGACGGTAATAGAGTAGTATTACGTGGGAGCAAGGGAGTTTTTTTTGAGTGCGGCGAACTCCAACGAGCTTACGATAGAACAGACCATCCCGGCCCACTCAATCCAACAACAACCATCCGTTATACAATTCCTGCAGAGACGTATGGCCATACGTTCCTACGAGTGTATGATGTTCTCGGTCGCGAGGTGGCAACACTGGTGGATGAGGTTCAGGAGGCGGGTTACAAGTCGGTGACGTTGACGCTTCGGGACTCTCGAGCGGAGTGTACCTGTATCGGTTGAATGCCGGTAGTTTCAGCGAAACCAAGAAGCTTGTGGTTCTACGGTAAGATGGGTAACAAAGTGCCTCAATTGACAGAAAATATCACAACGTACGGAGTTCACCATATGTGACCAGCCCAATAGCTTCTCGATGAACTATTGAATATACTGGCGTGAGTTCATTCTCATAGGCCATTCATCCAGCAGGATGTGTGGCCTTTTTGTTTTCAGGGCATACCGACAAGGAAGAGCATTTATATGAAGACGACATTCTTAGCGTTGCTGTTTTGTGTAACAAACGTAGTCTACTCCCAGTGGGAGCAGATCAACAACGGATTGCCAAGCTTAGGCGTTGCTGCCCTTGCTGTGGGCCCGAATGGGGGTGGAGGGACTCACCTTTACTCCTGCGGCTACCGTGTTTGTCTTTCAACAAACAATGGCATGGACTGGACAATAGTGAACACAGGATTGCCGAGCAATCCGCAACATGCTATTGTCATTGCCGGCTCGACTGTCTTTGTCGGAACCGGAGGTGGCGTGTACCGTTCGACGGACAACGGGGGGAGTTGGACTATTGCTAACTCAGGACTGGAAGGCAGTTACGTATACAATTTTTCCGTGAGCGGGTCGCTTGTCTTTGCCGGGACAAACGGCAACGGTGTTTTTCGTTCTTCAAACAACGGCGCGAATTGGACTGCGGTGAATTCCGGATTGACAAACAAAGTAATTTTAGGCACTGCTGTCGGCCAAAACGGTACAGAGGGAATAAACCTCTTTGCAGCAACTTCCGGCGGTGTCTTCTTTTCTGCCGATAGCGGTGCGAGCTGGACGGCAGTGAACACGGGATTGACCACTCCCTATTTCAGATCAATCGCGGTTTCCGGGACCAATCTGTTTGCAGGGAGTGACGGCAATGGTATCTTCCTCTCTACGAACAACGGCACAAGTTGGTCGGAGGTGAATACGGGATTGCCTGCATCCGCCAGGGTTTTTTCACTGACAGTCTGCCCCAGCGGGGTCTTTGCCGGGCTGTACCAGGCTGGAGTCTACTTCACCGTAGACAATGGAGCCAACTGGACTGCCTGCAATACGGGTCTTGGAGGGACTCCGGGAAAACTCATCAATTGCGGAACATATCTTTATCTCGCTGACCAAGGCGCTTTTCCCACGGGCGTTTGGCGCAGGCTGATAACCGATGCGCTTCCTGTCCAGCTCTCGATGTTTGCAGCGTATCCGGTTCTGCCGCATGGGGTTCGATTGGAGTGGACGACGCTGTCTGAGATCAACAACTATGGATTCGAGGTACAGAAATCTTCTTCAGCGCACGAGGGATACTCTACACTGCCCAACAGTTTCATTCCGGGACATGGCACAACGAACGAACCGCGCCACTACACATGGACAGATTCAACCGCCATCGCGGGGTCATTGTATTACCGGCTGAAACAAATCGATCTTGACGGTACTGTGCATTATAGTGACGGCATCAGGGTTGACGTGCTTACAGGCGTCAAGGAGGGTGATCTTCCCGCTGCATTTCGTCTTTTTCAGAACTACCCGAACCCGTTCAACCCAACGACAGCAATCAGCTATCAGCTTCCGGCAGTCAGCCACGTCACGCTCAAGGTGTTTGATCTTCTCGGTCGCGAAGTAGCAACGCTGGTAGATGGCGTGCAAGAGGCGGGCAAGTATTCTGTTCGGTTTGAAGCTGGCAACCTGCCCGGCGGTGTATATTTCTACCAGTTGAACTCCGGCACTGTTGTTCAAACACGAAAACTCATTCTGATGAAGTAAGTGTCATCGTAGGGCGACCTGAAGGGTCGCCCTACCCGTCTTTCCCCGTTGCTGCTTGCGCATTCACCCCCTATTCTGTATCTTTCTCGCAGCTTTGAACCATATCCCGACCGGCAGAAGAAGCGGAAACAGCCAACCAACCCCGCTCGAATCGCCGGTTATGCTTCACATACACACATTGGTGGTTTTGGTCGCAACGGCAGATCGAACCTGCCGGCAATCCGTTTCAACGTTCTCACACTCATAGTCACCGCACGTGCGGATGATTCGTTCATCTCAAACCGATTTATGGAAGGAGGTGGAGCTATTAACTGCTGCATAGCACGTTGACTGTTATGAGCACGTCAGCGTTGCACGTTTGAACATCCAACAACTATACACAAACAGAATTGGAGTATGTTATGGAAGGAATTCTCCCCTTGGTTATTCAGTTGGTCAGCGGTGCAATCGGCGGCAATGTCGCCGGGAACATGATGAAGAAAAGCTCGCTGGGCATGATCGGCAATTCGATTGCGGGTCTTGTGGGCGGCGGATTGGGAGGTCAACTCATAGGAATGTTGACAGGTGGCGCCGCCCCCGAGGCAAGTACTTTGGATCTCGGTGGCATTATCAGCAGCATCGCCGGCGGCGGTGTTGGCGGTGGCGTTCTGATGGCAATTATCGGTGTCATCAAGCAGGCAATGGCGAAGAAATAGGAAACTGTACAAATCCATCCGCCTGTCCGTTACATACGGGCAGGCGGATTTGTGTTATAGATACTCACCGAACGAACTATCAACCACCAACCAACAACCACCAACTAATCGGGACGTCCGTTCCGGTCGTTATCCTTGAAGCCTGCCGAGAACGAGGCCTTGATGGCATCATCAATTGTCTGTGCATTGCCCGGCACAGTCGGGTCGAGCGCCTGACCGTTGCGAACAAACCACGATTCCGGATCAACAACGAGCGTGACATTCACGATTTCATCATTCGTGACGGAAAGAGGCGTGGTAAGCCTGATTTCCTGACTTGCATTCTGCCGGGATTTGAATACGAAGGACTGTCCGTTATACGTGCCGCGCACAATGACTGAGTAGCGGAGTTGTCCGCTTTCGCCCTCACGAAATTCCTGGTCGGGAATCGGCTCGAAATCTTCGGGTTTGTGCAAGCGAAAGCGGATGCGGTCGTACTTTCCAACGGGCACGTTCGAGGCTGCGACTTGGTGAACCGGGCCGTTCAGATTCAATGTAACCGCAAACGGGCCCACCTTCACATCAACTCCATTGTCAGACGGGAATTGATGGAACTTGATGTTCTTCACAAGAATCTTTGCAGACTCAATGGTAAGTGCGCCGCCCGTTTTTTGGACAGAAGACGGGCTTGCTATACTGAGCGAGAAGTTCTCCCCGTCTGTCGGTGACGTAATACTCTCCTTGCTGCAACCTGTGAGCGTAACTGCCGCAAGCACGAGGGCTGAAACGATCTGCTTTTTCATGAGATGCTCCTTTGTGTTATGTAATGATGGTTGATTTGGATTGGCTGTGCTCATCCTATGTCTAAAGTCATGCCAGCAGATACCTCTGAAAATGGCGCAGAATTGCAGGATTTGAGTGTTGAGAAATTCGACTGTGGGGCGGCGAAAGGACGTTCTCCATTGCCGCACACACTACGGCTGATGCGGTGCCGCCACATCAATGTTTTCTGTGGCTTTCGTATCAGTGGTTTCGTATTCTGTCATAGTCAGGGTTCTACAACGAAACAATCCCGGAGGGTAGAACGATGAAACCCGCGTACATTATTTTTCTCCTCGTATTCTTCATCCCATCCTTACACGCTCAGTCATGGCAATATATCGGTCCGGACTCCCTCTCCTGGAGAAGCGTTCGCCAGATGGATGTGTTGTTTTTGCCCGGGCAGATGCCACGAATCGGCGTTGGGACAAATAGGGGCGTCGCCGGACAACTGAACGGTATCTGGAAATACTTGCCCGACCGGCATCTGCGTCCGGTGTCGAATGACGAATTCTACCGCTCGATGTATTTCGCCTCTTGGAATGATTCGCTTGCTTTTATAGGGGCTGATGTGATTGAGCTGGCGTTTGGTGAGCCGGGTTCGGGGCGCGGAACATTATTCAATGTGTATTCACAGCATTGGAATGTGTACATCGAGGGAGGGGGTTGGGTGGGACATACGCCGTCCCTCACGATTGCCATTTCGCCGCATGTTGCTGGCAAAGCCTACGAGTGGATTCTTTACATGAACCGAACCACGTCTGGCGGGCAAGAATGGGAGACTCTGTCGTTTGAATCCTATGGAAGTTTCTTTTTGGTGACTGATCAGAGACGGGATTCCGTGCTGTACGCAGGTTCCCGCCCGCCGGCTGGGATGGGTATCTATCGGAGTACGGATGACGGTTCGACGTGGAATCTTGTCAGATCGATGTCCTTTCCCTGGATTTATCCTCACACATACTCAGATTTTTACGCGCACGGCGATACGTTGATTCTGTCAACCAGTCTTTTCCCTAATTCGGCAGATTCGAGTTGTGGAATTTCCATCAGCACAGACTACGGAGTCTCGTGGAACCGCGTTCTCAGCAACACTAATGTCCAGAAGTTGATACGGGATTCGGTATCGCCGCAGCACTTCTACGCCGCAGCTCAAGGAGGAATCTACCGAAGTGCAACTTCGGGATTGAGCTGGCATCTGTACGCGGCGTCATTGCCTTCATCAAAACTTGTCGATATTCGAAAGCATCCTGCGGCTGATACGTTCTATGTTGCCTTCTCCGACTCAGGAGTGTACAAAGTATATGATATCTCGACTTCTCTTCGGAGTAGCGGGGATGTGCCGCTTGAGTTTTCGCTCGGTCAAAACTATCCGAATCCGTTCAACCCTTCCACAACAATTATCTTCTCACTTCCACATGAAGCACACGTGAATCTTTCGCTTTTTGATCTTCTTGGTAGAACTCAAGCAGTTCTTGTGAACGGGAACAGAGAGGCGGGGATCCACCGGATCAATGTCGACGGAAGCTTTCTCGCGAGCGGTGTGTACTTCTATCGCATGGTATCCGACGCCTTCGTGGCGACGAGGCGAATGATATTGCTGAAATAGCTCGCAGAGCGACAGGCCGGTATCGCTCAAGCCTTCCATCGTACAAGATTGAATGTTGACTCATCAGAGGGATGTTTGTACCTTTTGATACAAAATGGAGATTCCTGATGAGGTATGCTGTTCTTTGTGTGTGCTTAGCTCTTGCAGTAGCCGGATGTACAGTCAACCACAACGAGGTCATCGTCGATCCTTCCTCGCTTCCAAGCGGCGAGTATTCGGCGACAATTCAACCGATCTTCGACCGCGAGTGTGGCGGGTCGAGTTGTCACGGCGGCGGGCCGAGAGGATTTGCGGCAGGACTCGATCTGACATCGTATGAGGGACTCATGCGTGGTTCACGTTTCGGGGCCGTCGTCATTTCAGGGATGCCGTACATGAGCCATCTTGTGCAGACGATCAATCCCAACGATACTGTACTAAGTCCCGTCTCTTCCGTTCAAATGCCCGCAAGCCGGAATCCGCTCCCGCACAGCGATGTTCAGACGATTGTCCGTTGGATCCGGAATGGGGCAAGAAATGACAGGGGTGAGTTCCCCTTTGCCGATCCCCGCCCCAGAGGTAAAGTCTTCTTCACAAGCCAGTTTGTTGACCTTTTAGGCGTGCTCGATCGGGAAACACACCTCGTTACCCGCTACGTTTCTGTCGGCAGAACGCTTCCGATAACGGGTGTGTTGGAAGCCCCTCACAACGTCGCGGTAGATGAGCAGGGAGTGTACTACTACGTGACGATGATTCAGAGCGGAAAGCTCAAGAAGTTCGAGGTTGCAACCAACCGGTTTGTGGGTGAGGCAAACGTTCCTGTGGCCCCGGCGCATATCGTCCTGACGTCGGATGGAGCGAAGGCATACGTAACAGATTTTGATGTGTCGCAGGCTTCGGTCGGGCAGGTGTACGTTGTTAATCCAGTCACGATGGCGGTGACGAAGGTAATCCGCGGCGGAACAACGATGAAATCCACGCATGCAGCCCGCCTTTCACACGACGAAAAGTACCTGTACGTTGCAAGTAACGGGCGCGATATGTTCCACGTTATCAGCGTGGAACGGGATTCCGTTGTAGCCGATATCCCGATTGCGTCGGATGTGCCGCCGTTCGGCTCGAACGTACACAGACCCTACCAGATTGCCGTTCGCAACGACGACCAGTTCATTTATACAACGCTCAACGGAACAGGAAGAGTGAGCATTATCCGCAGAACGGGGGATACATTTTCGTTGATTAGTGACACGATTCGAGTCGGAACAAATCCCCTTCAATGTGAAGTGACGAGAGATCAGCGATATCTGTACGTCTGCAACCGGGGATCGGGCACCGTTTCTGTTATTGACGCACAGACGAACCAGTTCTTCACAACAATAGTCGATGTTGGCCCGCAACCTCACGGAATCGACATTTCCGAAGACAGCCGGACGGTGTATGTGACATGCGAGAATATCATAGCGTCAGAACCGCCTCATCATCCCGTTACAGGAAGCACGGCACCCGGATTCATAACAATTATTGACGTGGGTCTGCAATCGGTTGTTAAGAGAGTAGAAGTCGGAGGATTTGCCGCCGGTGTTGCAGTCTATCCGGGGAAGGGGAATTGAGATGAAAAAGATTGCATTCTTTGCTGCGTGTTTGTTTGCTATTTCCTGCAACGAAACGAACCACGTCGTTGCCCCGTTTGTCGCACGTGTGTCGCTGACTGTGCAAAACCTTCCGCCAGTTGAAAACGCCCACTATGCCTTGTGGGGAACATTCTACAACTTCAGCAAATCAAACGGAGGCGATGGCCCGCAACACGAGGGTGAATTCGAGTTGTTCGGGGAGTTTACCGTAATGCCCGACGGCAGCTTGCGAAACTGGAATACCGGCAACGTACTGTTCGCTGTGCCCGAAGGACGGGATCCGCAACTATTGAAAGACATTGTTGTTACGATTCAAAGCGGCCACCATCATACACTTGCCAAAGCAAATGATGACGAGCCCGGCCCTGTTATCATGGGAGGGGCATTCTACGGAACGGAATCCCATGCCTACGCCGACCTGTCAATGTCGTATGCCGATGCTTTCAAATCCAATTTCTCTTTAGTGACGGGAAGGACCACCATCGTCTGCCCGACATCGCCGTTGGATTCCAACTCCGGAGTCTGGTTTGTAGAGCCGGGTCCGCCGTACACAGCAGGAATCAGAAGTCTTCCGGCATTGCCGTCCAGTTGGCGATACCAGGGTTGGGTAGTGCGTCCTGACATCGTTACGGGCATTTTCACGTATTGGTCGACAGGCAGGTTCTCCCGAGCCGACAGCGCTGATTTCGACGGTGCCGGGCCGAATAGCGGACTGGCACCGCCGCTGAATTTCCCCGGTCAGGACTTCGTGCAAGGCTCGACAGTCTTCACGAACCTTCGATCAGGCGAATACTCGTTCATGGTGACCATTGAGCCCGTGCCCGATAATTCGCATGATCCGTTTTTCCTGAAGCTTCTCACGTCGGGCGCAAATGCCCCTGTCGGGCGAACGTACACGATGCAGAATGTCATCGCCACGAGCGCGCCGACAGGAAGAGTCGTTATCATCAGATAAATGAATGCAGGTTGCACAATCTATATGAAGAACATCTTGAGTTACGGATTCTTCCTTCAACGTCAGCACTTTCCCATTCATCACAAAGCAAAGATGCTCGTGGGGGCAGTCTTTGCAGCTTTTGTTATTGCGGCAAGGGCTAACGCCCAATTTGAGGGAGTGGTGGAAAGCAAGAATACATCAACGAATGAATTCGGCCAGCCTCATGAATTTGTGATGACGATGTGGATCAAGAAAGATATGGTGAAGATTGAAACCCGAAGCGAAACGTTCGGCTCGACGATGATCTATCGGACGGACAAGCGACGAATCTGGATGCTCAATGCCGATGACAAGTCGTATTTTGAGATTTCACAAGATGAGAAGCCTCAGGAAATGATCGCACCAGGAGGCACAACGGCGAAGTATTCGATCAAGCGAACAGGCAAAACCAAAACAATAGCCGGATACAAGAGCGAGCAATTTATCATCAAACGTGAAACCGAGCAGACGGAATTGTGGGGGACGAAGAGTCTGAGCCAGCTCGTCACTACTCTTTCGAAAGCGCTGGGTCAGGAGCACGCCGAGGCTACCGAAGGCGCTACCGCAGAAGTTATGAAAATGGGAATCTACCCTCTCGCGTCGGCCACGAAAATCGACGGCGTTCTGGCCGAATCGCAGGAAGTGACCAGAATTGAACAGAAGAAACTCGACCCGCTAATCTTTGAGTTGCCTGCCGGCTACAAGAAGCAGAAATCCGTTGAGTTTTTCGATCCGGCAGGAGGGGAGAAGAAATAGAAAAGGCTAACACGACTGTTAGCCTTTCTGTACCAAAGGAGGGACTCCCCGAACGCAGAGCGTTCGGGGTAAACGAACCTTTACCCCGACACAGTCGGGGCTCACCCGGTTTAGGCTGTCTTTGATGCGATGACCTGTTCCAAAAACCTATGGCCGGGACCGCTTTTGAGGAACTGTTCTCTTCGTCTGGCTTCGGAACCTGATGGCACTTGTTCAGAGTAGACAAGTACAAAAGGGCGGCGGTGACGGGTTGAAAATGTTTTGCCGGAATTGTGCTCATTAATCCGCCGCTCGAAATCAGATGTCATGCCAATGTAGAGCTTATGGTCTTTGAGCGACCGAAGAACGTAAACCGTATATGAGGTACTTTTCTGCAGGTTGGTGGGGAATACTGATTCTTCATCCACGCCGAGGCCCGCCCCGATTTTGGTTCGGGCGGGCCTGTCGGAGCGTACGTACCAAAGGAGGGACTCGAACCCTCACCCGGTTTAGGCCGGACTGGATTTTGAGTCCAGCGCGTCTACCAATTCCGCCACTTTGGCATTGAGTTGAACACAATATAAACTTTTCGGCCGGGAAAAACAATTTGCTCGCCTTTGCTACGAAACCCCTTTCATGTATATTTCTTCACGATGAGCAAACGGTTTCTCATAATTCCGGCGGCAATCTTCCTCGCTGCAGCATCGTTTGCTCAAGAGTTAGCTGTACCGGCACTTCCAACTGCTGTACACTCGTTTAATCTTACATCCAGTAACAGAGATTCCGTCTTTCAGCTTCCACACCAGTTCATCACAACATTTGGCGACAGCGTTGTGCTGGATTCAGTCCGGACGCTTGTCAGAGATGTTGAGTATAGAATTGATTATCGATTCGGACGGATTACGTTCGATTCCACACTTGTCAACTCCCTTGAACCGGATTCTTCCTACACGATCACGGTGTATTACGGCTATTTGCCATTCCGATTTCAGGATTCGTACTACCGACGGAAGTTGGTTGTGCTGAAGGATTCTGTTGGAAGGGACACATTGCGGATTTCCCGACCGCGTTCGTCGTTCGGACTTGACGATATTTTCGGGCAGAATTTACAGAAAAGCGGGAGCATTGTGCGGGGATTTACGGTTGGCTCGAATCGTGATTTCTCGCTGAATAGCGGGCTCCGCCTTCAGCTCGCAGGCAAACTCACCGACGATATCGAAGTCGTGGCGGCCCTGACGGACGAGAACACGCCAATTCAGCCCGAAGGAACTACGCAAACGCTGCAGGAATTCGACAAAGTATTTGTTGAATTGCGAAGCACAGATGGATCTGCTACACTCGGAGATTTCAACCTCGAACTTGCCGGAACGGAATTCGCCCGCCTGAATCGGAAGCTGCAGGGTGCCAAGGTGGGTGCAAACTACCGCCTCGGATTTGCCGGAGGTACGTCACTTCTTACCGCCGCAACAACACGCGGCAAATTCAATACAAATCAATTTCAGGGACTTGAAGCGGTTCAGGGTCCGTACCGGTTGGTGGGAAAGAACAACGAACGGCAAATCATCATAATAGCCGGAACCGAGCGTGTGTACATCAACGGCGAGTTGCAAACCCGGGGGGAAACCAATGATTACACAATCGACTATTCCAACGGTGAAGTTACGTTCACCCCTCGCCGTCTCATCACTTCCGCCTCACGCATAACAATTGACTTTGAGTATTCCGACAGGCAGTTTTCCCGATCTCTTCTTGCCGGACAAAATTCATCCCGGTTCTTCAATGACAAGGCAACGTTCACATTCTCCTACCTGCGTGAAGCAGATGATCCTGATTCTCCGATTGACTTCTCGCTGACTGACAGTTCCCGCGCGATTCTTCAAGCCGCAGGTGATGATCAATCAAAGGCTGTTCTCAGCGGCGTTACACGGGTCGATTCCAACGGATACTATGTTCCTGACAGTACGCTCATCGGTGGCACGCTGTATCATCATTTCAGATACGCACCAGGACGCGATGCGCAGTACGTGATAACCTTCTCTCGTGTCGGAGCAGGGCAGGGAGAATACGTCAGACAGTCAGTCGGTGTATTCGAATGGCGGGGTCCGGGACTTGGCGATTATGTTCCGGTCAGATTTCTTGCGTTGCCGACTTCGTCCCAAGTAATCGATTTTCAGCTTGACGTAGCGCCAACATCAGATTTGCGGGTCTCCGGGGAATACGGGGCAAGCAGCTATGATGCGAATCGGCTCTCGACTCTCGGCGACGGTGATAATGCGGGTCATGCCCTCAAAGTCGAAGCGGCATATACTCCAAAAGAGGTGACCATCGGCGGGGCAAACATTGGCTCGTTTGACATGAGGATTCGTGAACGGTATGTCAACAAAAGATTCGTTCCTGTTGACAGGGCAAACGATATTGAGTTCAACAGGAAATGGGGGATCGAATCTCTCACTCAATCCAATGAGGAGATTCAGGAAGGATCCTTTCGCTATGCTCCAACAAATGCCATTTCTGTCGGAACAGGGTACGGAAAGATCGTGAGGGGCGAAGCGTTGCGAACAGTTCGAAACGATGCCACCTTTTCGATGAAGGGGGATTCGCTGCCGGCTGTTCACTATTTCTTCGAGAGTGTGCGGACACGGGAAACACCATCAGACAACTACAGTTCCTGGTTGAGACAAAACGGAAGTTTCGAGTACACGTGGAACGACATCATTCCCACATTTAAGTATGAGAATGAGAACAGGAAAATCAGGTACTTGTCAAAGGACTCGCTGAAAGCGGGGAGTTTTGCATTCAACGTGTTTGCGCCCGGCTTTCGTATACCGGATTTCTGGAAGATGTCTCTCTCGACCCAGCTTGAATGGCGGAATGAGGATGCGTTCAGTGCCGGCAGCCTGATTCGGGAATCGAGAGCATTTACACATTCGTATGCGTGGAAGCTGTCGGAATGGAACTCGCTCTCGTCTTCGCTCGACGTGACATTCAGAAACAAGAAATACACTCCAACCTTTAAGTCGTTGGGAAACAAAGACATAAGTACCGTCCTCGTCCGCAACCAGAGCCGTTTCACGCCATTCAACAGAGGAATCGAAACCGACCTCTTTTATGAAGTGGCAACCCAGCGCTCATCACGCCTTGAGCGGGTGTTCGTCAGGGTTGCGTTAGGCACAGGAAACTACAAGTATCTCGGTGATCTCAACAACAACGGCGTTGCGGATGAAAGCGAGTTTGTGCTCACACGATTCGATGGCGACTACATAGCCGTTACGGTCCCTTCCGACCAGCTCTATCCGGTCATTGATTTGAAGACAAGCGTCAGGCTTCGCATCACTCCCTCCCGACTCTTTTCATCTTCGGGAACAGTGTGGGGGGATATCCTGAATGCTGTTACAAGTGAGACATACGTACGTGTTGAAGAAAAAAGCAGTGAACCCGATCTCAAGAAGATTTACCTGTTGCACTTCAGCAGATTCCAGTCCGATTCCACAATTGCGGGATCGACATATTTTACCGAGGATGTGAACTTCTTCGAAGGACGTCCCGAGTTTAATGCGCGTCTTCGATTCTCGCAACGTAAAGGCTTGGCGAAGTTTGCTTCAAGCAGTTCAAGCGGAATACAAGAACGTAGTTTTACACGAGAGCGCTCGTTGCGTCTGCGATGGCAACTTGTTACAGAAATTGCCAATCAGATCGACCTTGTGAACCGCATTGATCGGGTAAGCAGTACGGAAATGAACAGCAGATTGCGGGATATCGAATCGAATACGCTCGCGTTCGATCTTTCCTATCGCCCGTATCAACATATTGAAACGGGAATGAAGTTTGAAGTCGGCAAATCCACGGATCAATACAGTATACCTGCAGTCAAGGCGGATCTCAATACGCAATCGGTGAGATTCGTGTACGCATTTCAGGGAGCGGGGCAAGCACGCGTTGAAGCGTCGCGTGAAGAAATTCTCCTAAGCAGAACAAGCGATATACTCCCGTTTGAACTGACGGGCGGGCGAGTTCCCGGGAAGACATATCTGTGGCGGGCGGCGTTCGACTATCGCGTCACGCATTTCATTCAGGCGACGTTGAACTACGACGGCCGGACGGAAGGAGGGAGACCTCCCGTTCACACGGCGCGTGCCGAAGTACGCGCCTTCTTCTGAGTCAGATTTTTTTTGAGCAAGCAAAAAGAAACAGAATTTCTTCTTGCATTTTTTGAAAGCCTTCGTTATACTCAATTCGCATCTTCTGAACCCGGTGCCCTCACGTTCCCCAACAATTCAACACTGCTGCTCCTCATGGTTTATTGCACGTCCTTCGAATCCAAAATTGGACTCATCTACGTCGCTTCGACGGAGAAGGGGACGTGCAAGATCAGTGTGCCGCGGCAGAACAGGAAGGACTTCTTCGGATGGTTGCACGACAATTTCGACAATAATGAAGTGTTGGATAACAAGTCGCGCAACAAGGAAACCATCGACCAACTGAACCGTTACTTCAACGGGAAACTCGCAAAGTTCACATTGCCCGTCGACTTGATCGGTTCCCCTTTTCAACTCCGTGTGTGGAAGGAACTCAACAAAATACCGTACGGAACAACCATTTCGTACAGACAATTGGCGAAGCGTATCGGCACAAGCCGCGGATTCCAGGCCGTGGGCCGGGCGAATGCGGCGAACCCGTTGCCCATCGTGATTCCGTGTCATCGCGTTCTCGGAGCAGACGGATCTCTCGTCGGTTACTCGGCAGGAGTGAAGACCAAAGAATTCCTTCTGAAGCTTGAGGGCGCCCTCATGATCTGATCGGGCGACACGCCTCGCAGTTGATTGACAAAGGGAACTGAACACGCGGAAGTTCCCTTTTCGTTTTCTTGCGCGTGGTGTCTTTTATTGATTACCGCGTTGATTTTCGTTATCATCACGTATGCCGAAGTGAAATATGCATGAAGTGAAGTGGAGGTTGCCGCAGTTTCACGGAAGCACGGAGGTGTTGCTGTGATGTGTCGTTGTGCAGAGTGTATGTACTGAATTCTTATTGATGCAAGCATTTCTCGAATCTCTCAACCCCGTTCAACGCGAAGCCGCCGCCGCCATCGACGGTCCGGTGATGATTGTTGCCGGTGCCGGCAGCGGTAAGACACGGGTTCTCACATACCGTACGGCGTATATTCTTGCGCAAGGGAAACGCCCCGAGTCCATACTCGCGCTTACGTTCACCAACAAAGCCGCGAAGGAAATGAAGGAACGTATCATCGCGTTGGTGGGTCCGGACAGCCGCGGCATTTGGATGGGAACATTCCATTCGATTTTTGCGCGCATTCTTCGCTTCGAAGCCGAACATCTCGGGTACGAGCGCAATTTCTCGATTTATGATACGGACGACTCGCAGCAGATGGTGAGAAGCATCATGCAATCTCTCAACATCTCGCAACAACAATACCCGGCGAACGGCGTTCGTTCACGCATCAGCCAGGCGAAGAATCAAATGATGTCGGCCAGGCAATTCAAAGCGGCGGCGGCAGATCCGTTGATGGAAAAGACGGCGTTTGTGTACGAGGAATATGAGAAGCGACTGCGGCACAACAACGCGATGGATTTTGATGATCTGTTGCTGAAGCCCCTCGAGTTGTTCCAGAAACACAAGGAAATCCTCCAACGCTACCAGTGGCGATTCCGGTACCTGATGGTGGATGAATACCAGGATACCAACCGTGTGCAGTACAAGCTCATCAACGAATTGGCGAGTCTCGGCAGAAACATTTGTGTTGTTGGAGATGATGCGCAGAGCATCTATGCATTCAGGGGTGCCGATATCAGGAACATTCTGGATTTCGAAAAAGACTATCCGGAGGCAAAGGTCTTCAGGCTTGAACAGAATTACCGCTCGACGAAAACGATTCTCGCGGCGGCGGATTCCGTCATCAAAAGAAATGTGGATCAGATCGAGAAAACCCTCTGGACTGATAATGATGAAGGCGAGCCTGTCACGCTTATCATTGCTGATGATGACAGGGAAGAGGGGTTCAAGGTTGTACAAAAGATTGAAGAGGAAACCCGCAAACGCAAGCTCGATTTGAAGGATTTTGCCGTTTTGTACCGCACAAATGCGCAATCCCGCTCTATCGAAGATGCCTTGCGGCGCAACGGCATTCCGTACATAATAGTGGGGGGAGTGGCTTTCTACAAACGCAAGGAAATAAAGGATGTTCTTGCGTATCTGAGGGTTATCGCCAACCCCAAAGATGCCGAAAGCATGCTGCGCATTATCAACTATCCCGGCCGCGGAATCGGCGAGACAACAGTGGAAAGGATCCAAACGTTTTGCCGCGAACAGTCGCTCCCGTTGTTTGACGGACTGGCGTCGGAACAACTTGGCGACGCGATCCCTGAGCGGGCCCTGAAATCCGTCCGCAAGTTCTCCGCACTGTTGAAGAAGTACATTGCATTGAAGGATGAACTCAGTGTAGGTGAGTTGGCTCGCATGCTTGTGGATGAACTCGGCATCCTCCAAGATTTCAAAGAGGAAAACACGATGGAATCGCTTGCACGACGGGAGAACGTGCTGGAACTTCTTTCCGCGTTGACCGAGTTCAACGATTTGCGGCCAGATGCCGGACTGGATGGTTTCTTGGAGGAAGTCTCGCTTGTATCAGATGTCGATCAGGCTGAATTCGGGCGGAATGCAGTGACCATTATGACGCTGCATGCGGCAAAGGGATTGGAGTTTCCCGTTGTGTTCGTTACCGGATTGGAAGAAGGATTGTTTCCGCTTTCCAATTCGATGCTCGATAAGAAGGAGTTGGAAGAAGAACGCAGATTATTCTACGTCGGCATCACCCGCTCGATGAAGAAACTGTATCTCCTGTACGCGTTGACTCGTTACCGGTTCGGCGAGTTCAGTTATTCCGTCCGGTCGAGGTTTCTGGATGAGATTGATGAGTCCCTGGTGGTCACGGAAGGGAATTCACGGCTTGCCGCGTTCTCGCCTCCGGCGCCGCGTGAAGTACGCAAGCCGTTCGCGCAATTCAAAAAGAACAACGATGACGTGAACAAGTACTTCACCGACATAATGCCGGATTATGAGAACGAGTCCCAAATAGGCCCGGTGCCAAAACATAAGGTCGGGTCCCGCGTCATCCATGAAGCATTCGGGCGAGGCCGGATTATTGCTATCGACGGACGCGGTGACAATGCGCGTGCCGTCGTTGATTTCGAGTCTGTGGGGAAAAAGAACCTGATGCTGAAGTTCGCAAACCTGCGCTCTGCGTGAGACCGGCTTCTCTCGCGATGAGGAGAACACCATGGTAGAATCCGTCATCAAGGTTGTCAAATTCTTCCTGCGCTATCTTGAAACCGTCTGGTTTTATACGCGGCGTATCGGGAAGAAGTTGTTCGGCGAAGACATTCTCTTCCTTGCTTCCGGACTCGCGTTCAACGGCATTCTCACCATGATTCCGCTGATGCTGCTGACTGCCTCCGCGCTCGGTATGTTCCTGAATTCCTCCCAAGCAGCAATCGGACAGCTTAACGATATTCTCGATGCGATCTTTCCGCCTCAACCGTTTGCCATCAGCATCAAGCAATCCATTCTCGCGGTTGTAGAAGATATTGTCGCGTACAGGCGTTCGATTGGAATTTTCGGCGCTATCGTATTGCTGTGGACAGCCACGTCGCTGTTTGATGCGTTGCGGAGTGTTCTGCATCGCATATTTCATTTAAAGCGGACTCGGGGTCTCCTTGTCAGTCTTCTGCACGATGTCGTGTTTGTGTTTCTGGTGTTTCTCCTGTTTGTAACGTCGAACGTGTTCATCTGGATGCTCTCGTTTCTCAAGACTATCGGAGAAACGGTGCCCGCCCTTCACACACTGACCCGGATAGATCTTGGTACCACGCTGCCGACGATTGTTGTTGTGCTGCTCACGGCGGTGATGTTCTACATCGTCTATCGCTACATACCAGACACAAAGCCCCCCCGGCTAACGGGCATCATCGCAACGATCACCACGACTGTGCTGTGGGTTGTGTCGGGCAAAGTGTTTGCCCTGTATCTCTCCCAATTCTCTGCCATCGGCACAATCTACGGTCCGTACGCCTTCATTCTGGTGCTACTGATCTGGATCTACTATTCAAGTATAATTTTCGTCATCGGGGCCATTGTCGGGCAGGCGTATTGGGAGAGGGCGAAGCTGAAGGAGGCCGGAAAACTTCGCCGCTGGGTGGACATTGAGGAATAGCTGTTCGCCCGGTTCTTGTTGACATTCTGCGCAGTCTTCTTTATATTCGTCACAGGTTCCAGTGGTTGTTAAAACTGGAACTTCCAGTTCTCAGATTCCCACTTCCATACATAAAACGCATCTGCAATGAAGACTATGAGTCGTTGTCAGATAGTTTACCTTCTGTTGTTTGTCGTACTTGTTCTCTCATCAAAGGCCTACTCGCAATCGAGTTCCATTACTCAACTTAAACTCGACGGATTGGATGGAACGCGCTCGGTGCTTTCAGAATATCTGAAGAAGGGGCCTGTGTACATGAACTTCTGGGCTTTGTGGTGCGAACCGTGCAAACTTGAGCTCCGGGCGTTGAAGTCCTTTGCCAAGGAGCATGAAGACGGTGCGTTCACGATTCTTGCCGTGAATCTCGACAGTCCGAAGAGTATTGCAAAAGTGAAATCATATGTTCGGTCGCAGAGTTATCCCTTTCCGGTGATGCTCGACCCGAACTCACAGGTGTTTCAGGCGCTGAACGGCCAGAATCTCCCGTTCGCCGTCTTGATCGACAAGTCGGGGAAGGTTGTTTCAGCACGCACCGGTTTTCTGCCCGGTGATGAAAAGGAAATTGCAGACGAGATTCTAAAACTCAGTATGATGAAAGAATAAACGGAGCCATTTATTGCGTAAACTGGTACTACTGCTTTGTATTCCGGCTTCACTGACAGCACAATCACATCTCAACTATTCGGTAAGTAACTATCTCCGCTACGGAAGCGGTGATGAACGTGTGGGCACTGTTTCGCAGCGGCGTGACTATTTCGAGAATCTGACCGAGGCAAAGATTTCGATGTCCGATTTCCTGATCGGTTTCCGGTTGCTGCACGATGCGCCGCCCGAGTTCGGGGCCGAGTTCTCGGGTATCAAGAAACGCTATCTCGAATTCAGAAAGGACGATTTCTACATCCGCGCCGGTGATTCATACACTCTGTACGGACGGGGTCTCGCGTTGAATTTGTTCGAAAGCAGGGCGCTTGCCTATGATACAGGACTTGACGGCGTGAAGATGGAGTATTCCAATGACAAGGTAAGAGTCGGCATCACTGCGGGTGATGTCCGCTATCTCGACATTCTCGACCTGAGTCGCGTTGAAGAGTATCGCTTGCGGGCGGGGACAGTTGAGGTAAATCCTTTTCCGTATTTCGGATTCGGGTTTACTGTTGCATCAGGAAAATCGAGATTTCCGCCCCCGGCGTTCCCCGATATGTACGCGCAGTTTGACATACCCGAATACTCGGTGAAAGGCTCGTATGCAGGATTCGATTTCTATGCTTCGTACGCCGAGAAGCGAACCACCGTGTATGGCGACACGAACGGTACGCATCGGGGGACGGGGTTCTACGGGTCATTGTCGTATTCTGAAGAATCATTCGGCGTGACAGTGGAGTACAAAGACTACAGGTTCGGCATTACCGACCCGTTGAATCGGGACAATCGCAACAGGGCACACAAAGCCCTTGCGTTTCAGAATGCGCCGATCGTTCACAAGGAGCATACATTCACGCTGCTCTCCCGCTATCCTCACGTTATTGATTTCAATGACGAAGTCGGATTTCAGGTGGATGTATTCTACACAGCCCTTGAGCGGTTCACCGGTTCGTTGAATTTCTCCGCTTCAAGCAGGCATTACAGTTTTGATTCAGTCGGTGTCCGGAGTATTTTCGGTGCTCCGTTTCCCGTATTTGGTTCAATGCCGCGGAACACATCATTCCTGCCGAGCTTTGACAGGCAGTTTTCACCTTTCTGGGAAGTGTACACTGACGTTCAGTACTATTTTGATGACGGAGGAACTGATTACGTGCTGGTTGGATTGAACAGGAGGTCCGAGGATTTGGCAGAACTGTATCCTCTGCCTGGAAACCGGAAGGGGGTCATCGAATCCCGGCGGCTGACGGCAATTCCCGTTTCGGTACAGTACACCGTTGCGGATGAATGGGTGTTGAAGTTCGTCTCCGAGCGGCAATGGGTGTACGACGATGCAAACCCGTCGAAACGGAGGTTCTACAACCATTTACTCTCGCTCGGCGTTGCCCGCTCTCCCGATTTTGCCGTGACGCTTCGCTACGAATTCACAACGGACGAAAAGACGAACGACGGACGAAAGAACTGGACAGCTATTGACGCATCGTACAGATACAGCAACAATCACACACTAACACTTACTGTAGGAGGAGACCGGGGAGGGCAAATCTGTGCAAACGGAGTATGCCGTGTTGTAAACCCGTTCTTAGGAGTTCGGGCAAGTATTCTCAGTTATCTGTAGCTCGCTTTTCCATCAACCAAACAATAAGGAGGAGTTATGAAAAAACTCTCACTACTTCTGGCCGTTGTGATCCTGCTGAGCGGATTCACCGCTACCGGCGACGCAGCCGCGCGGAAGGTGTTGTTCGAGATGATCACCAGCACAACGTGCGCTCCGTGCTATCCCGCCGATGTGTTTTACTTCCAGAACTGGCTTCCGAATTATGGCGGTGCTGCAAGCGTCGTTACCCTTGCCTATCATGTCTGGTGGCCCACGCCGGGGAATGATCCGATGTATCTTGCCAATACTGCGCCTGTTCAGACGAGGATGAACTACTATGCACCCAGTGGCAACTTCGCTCCGCGTGCCTTTATCGACGGATTTATTGATGGCGGAAGCGGATACAGTTCATGGCCGGGAGCAATCGAGGGACGTTGGCTGGATTTCAGCCCCATCAACATCGTTGTGACCGGAACACGAAACGGCAACACATTGGAGATGAATGCCGCGATCACTGCCGAGCAAAACGTCAATTCTGCAAACTGGCGGGTTCATTGGGCTGTTGTGGAATCTGAGATTCCCGAACCGCAAAACTCGGGCAGCGGGTACGTTCCGTTCATCCATCATTTCGTCCACCGGAACATGTACCCCGATGCCAACGGCTCACCCATTTCCATTTCTCAGGGACAAACGGTCAACGTTCCCCGTACCATCACCCTTAACTCGAACTGGAATGCCACGCATTGCCGCGTGATCGTATTTGTTCAGGATAACGCGAACAAGAAAGTCCAGAACGTCGAGTACATGGAAGTCCCTGACATTCCGACCAGCGTCGGCAATCCGTCAAACGACATTCCCACAACATTCGCCATCTCCCAAAACTACCCCAATCCCTTCAACCCGACGACGCAGTTCGACTATGCGGTGAGCAGCCGTTCATTCATCTCGATAACAGTGTATGACCTGCTCGGCCGTGAAGTGAAATCACTTGTGTCAGACGAGAAGGCTGCCGGTGTCTATAAAGCGGAATGGGACGGGACGGATAATGCAGGCACAGTATTGCCCAGCGGCATGTATCTCTATCGCATGACGGCAGGCAATTTCTCTGAAACCAGGAAAATGATTCTCATGAAGTAACGGAAGTTGTTCCTGCCGGAACAATGAACACGATGGCAACAGGGGCCTGTGCGTGCACGGGCCCTTGCCGGCGAGGTTGAACCATTCGTGTTGTTTCTTGTCATGCTTTGGCTGTACCATTCACATCACACAAATCACACTCACAAACCACATACACTACTAAAGGAGGTTGTATGATGCGTATCATTACTGTTGCGGCGTTTCTGGTGCTGGCGCTGCCTGCATTGCTGTTGGGTGGAGTAGGTGGGCAGACTTTGCAGCCGGTGCCTGCAAGCCCGGACACCGTTGGTCCCGATGCATGGGGATATACGGCAGTCCGGCATAACGAGCCCGGAGGCCCCGTGTTCAATTGGGTTGATATTACAACCCGGGGAACTCTGGTAACGGGCCTCGGCGACGATAACTTCGTCGGGCCGTTCCCGATGCAACTCCAGTTCCCCTATTACTGGTACAATGTCGACAGGTTCTATGTCGGCTCGAACGGGTACATCAACTTCTCGGCGCCCGGCAACTTTGCCCCCCCGTTTGCTGCGCTGCCGAACACAGCCAACCCGAATGACATGCTCGCCATCTGCGTCGGCGATCTCGTTCTCAGCGGACAGGCGGGAGCAGGAGGCCAGGTGTATTACTGGACGAATGCAGTCGATTCGGTTGTTGTCAGTTTTATCAACGTGACGGAATGGGAGCAGACGATCAACCCCAATACACGCCACACGTTCCAGGTTATTCTGAGAAAAGCAGACAGCTCGATCACTTACCAGTACGGACGGCAGGAGGGACGTTACAATTCTACCAATAATACCCGTCTGTGTATTGGTATTGAGAACGCCACGGGACAGATCGGCGTAAACTATGTTTACTCTACCGCGCCTCCGCATGCTGCATTGCCCGATAGCGGCCACGCCATCCGGTTCAAGAGAACAGTCAACACGGGCCTGCAGATTACCGATGCGGGTATTGTTGGCGGACTGAACGCGGGGAACATAGGAAAGATCATTAATGTGAATGTTCCTGACACTGTGAAGTGTGTTGCGAAGAATTTCGGCACGGCGGCACTTTCCAATGTTCGGATTACGTATCAGATTTCACGTGCGCTCGAAACCTACAGGGATACAGTGTTTATTGCATCGATGGCACCGAGTTCCGAGCAGACCGTCGTATTCCCCCGACTCTTTACACCAACAGTCACGGGTTCATACACCGCGCGCTTTGATGCGTTTGTTGCAGGCGACGTCGGGCCAGGCAACAACACAAAAACTGCAGAGATAGTCTCGGCATCGTTTGCGCTTGGTCAGCGTACGACGATTCAATTCGAAAGCGGAACTGCATCGACAACAACTGGTTGGATTGGCGGCGGAGGTTACGGCGTGATGATTGACCTTCCTGCATCGGCCTATCCGGTACGCGTGGAATCCGTGTATGTTCGCATTGGCGCGGTAACGGCGCAGCCCTTGACGGTAGAGATTCTGGACGGTTCAAGCGGAGCGCCGGGGGCTGTTCTCGCAACGAGGACACTGGATGGTGTAGCCAACACGTTCAACGGTATCGACTTCAGAAGCGATAGTGTGAGAATCACTGGGGGCAGATTCTTCGTCGGTGCGAAAGGCAATATCGCGTTCTCGCGTGAAACCACTGCGCCGATATCGTACCGTACTTGGGAATTCACAGGAGGCTGGGCACCCTACAGGTCACAGGACATTGAGGATGCGCTGATACGGGCTACGGTTGTGCCGGTAACGCCGTCGATTGCACCGAATCCCGATGAAGCTTGCTACGCTGGTCCGATTCCTGCCTATCCAACAGGTATGTTCGGTCACGCCTCGGCAGCATTGGGTGACACGCTATACATCGTAGGCGGTTCGGCGACGGGTGTGCCATCGACAGCGGTGTACACATACTCGATTTCAACAAAGACGTGGGGAACAGGCGTTTCGCTGCCCACCGCGAAATCAGGCGGTGACCTTGTAGCACTTGGCGGCAGCCTCTACTACATCGGCGGCGGCTTGACTGCAATTACCGCAGGCGATGCGGCCCAGTACAAGTACACTCCGGGAGCCGGTTGGACGGCAATCGCTGACATCCCAACACCTGTTACAGGAAATACCGCAGAAGCATGGGGTGATAGCGTGATTATCAATGTTGCAGGCGGATGGACTACCTATCTCACGACAGTCCAGGTCTATCGTCCCGCATCGAATACATGGTCTACCTCTACACCGCTTCCCGTCGGTCGCAGAACGCATGCAATGGGCTTGTGGGGCAACCAGATTCTTGTTGCGGCAGGCTTCAGCGGGGCGTACCGCAACGACTTCTACATCGGGACGATTGGTGCCAACGCCAATACGATTACATGGGCAGCCGGACCCGCGGTGCCTATGAGAGGAGGATCATCCCGCCCGGGCGGCCATGCCGTAAACGGCCGATTCTACTTCGTGACAGGCGAAACTTCACCGGCTCCTGCACAGCAGGATAGTATCTATATCTGGGATATAAATGGTGCCGCATGGTTGCCGCAGATCATTACCGGCCGCGGCGGCGGTGCTGGCTCGAACTACTGGGGTGTCGTGTCGTCAACAGTCACTCCGAACAATGTCCGCATCTGGATTCCGGGCGGTTCGGTTCCCGGTGCAACCCAGTGGGGCTTGTATGTTCTGACGGATGATTGCAGAATTGTTGACGTTGAGGAGATTCCTGCGTCTGTCCCGACTGAGTTCGGTCTGAGCCAGAATTACCCGAATCCGTTCAACCCGACAACAACAATCCAATACTCCCTGCCTCGTGCATCATCCGTGAATCTACAAGTCTTCAATATTCTCGGACAGCAGGTGATGCAGCTTCAAAATGAGGTTGTTTCGCCGGGCGTTCACAATATCGTTTGGAATGGCCAGAACCGATTCGGCCAGCCCGTTGCCAGCGGCGTGTATTTCTATCGCCTCGAAGCAAAGCCGGTTGATGGAAGCTCGCCGTTCAGCGATATCAGAAAGATGCTGCTCCTCAAGTAACATCAAGATTTGCAAGGAAATGCACTATGAACTCCAGCAAACGCTGGAGTTCATTTTTTCTGCTGATTCCCAAAATGTACACAGCTATTGATTTTAGCTTTGCTTGTCCTTACGTTTTCGACGTCGACGCGTGTTCGAGGGGAATACCAGTAGTTTGACTGACGCAGACCAATCCGGTTCCCCATTCTAATCACAAATCCAAAGGAGGTGCACCGTGAAGTATCCAACTAAAGTTCTTATTCTCTGCTTTATAGTTTTCATGGGTGGCCATCTCAGTGCAGGCGTCGGGTGGAACCTAATCTGGGAGACTAATCCAAGCTTTCCATTGGCGGCCGGGCAAGACTCTGGCCCTATCAGCTTCAATCCTGGGAAATCTGCTTATGAATTGAGGTTCGAGTTTCTGAGAGACGTGATTACTGGAGGTGATGAAGACCCAATTACTTATGCTCGCGTTGTGGTGAAGGATGGAAATGGCGCAACATTGCTCGACAAGAATTATGACTTGCCGAACATTGGTCAAACTTATGCTTTTCAGGAGGTCATTTCCAGTTCAAGTGGCACACAGACCATTACTGTTTACTGTCCAACTGGATTCTACCAGTATCTAAGAGCAAAGACATATTGGACATAGTTCTGTAGGTTGACAAACGCGTCGACAAGCTAGACGGGCATGGCTCCGGCGTCACTGCCGGGGCTTCTGTTTTTTTGATCTCCCGTAGTGCGCTTTGTTGATTCACCCATCCCTCTTTGATATATTTCACCTGCAAACCGGAATCTCACCTTCATTCTACCCAGCACGATTATGTCAAAGAACAGTGTCGAGTATCTCAAGAAATTGGAAGCACAGGCTCTTCTCGGCGGCGGCGAAAAGCGCATCGACGATCAGCACGCGAAAGGCAAACTCACAGCACGCGAGCGTGTCAACGTCCTGCTTGACGAAGGGAGCTTTCAGGAAGTGGATATGCTCGTCGAGCATCGTTCGAGTGATTTCGGATTGGAGAAGCAGAAGTTTTTGGGCGACGGCGTTGTAACAGGAACCGGAACAATCGGGGGCAGAACCGTATGCGTCTTCAGCCAGGATTTCACGGTATTCGGCGGCTCACTTTCCGAGGCGCACGGACAAAAGATCTGCAAGATTATGGATCTTGCAATGAAAATCGGATGCCCAGTTATCGGGCTGAATGATTCTGGCGGGGCGCGCATTCAGGAAGGCGTTGTGAGTTTAGGCGCGTACGCGGATATTTTTCTGAGGAATACGCTGGCGTCGGGCGTCGTTCCGCAAATCTCCGCCGTCATGGGGCCATGTGCGGGCGGGGCAGTCTATTCGCCCGCGATCACCGATTTCACGTTGATGGTGAAGAACACGAGCTACATGTTCGTGACAGGCCCGAACGTCGTAAAAACAGTAACGCACGAAGAAGTAACGTCGGAGGAACTCGGCGGCGCGGTAACGCATGCCTCGAAAAGCGGCGTTGCACATTTTGCGTGCGAGAATGAGGTGGAATGTCTCGAAAACGTCCGGCGGCTCGTCAGCTTCATCCCTCCGAACAATCGTGAGGATCCCCCGCGGGTACAGCCTCGTGACAATCCGAACAGAAAAGACGCGGCGCTCGACTCCATCATTCCCGCCAATCCCAATAAACCCTACGACATCAAGGACGTGATTCACCGTGTTGTTGACGACGGGGATTTCTTTGAGGTTCATGCGTTGTACGCCGAAAATATCGTCGTGGGATTTGCCCGACTCGATGGCATGCCCGTCGGCATTATTGCCAACCAGCCGAATGTGCTTGCCGGCGTTCTCGATATCGACTCATCAAAAAAGGGGGCACGCTTTGTCCGCTTTTGCGATGCGTTCAATATTCCGCTTGTCGTGTTTGAAGACGTGCCCGGCTTTCTCCCCGGCACGGATCAGGAGTGGCGCGGCATCATTACCAACGGCGCAAAGCTATTGTATGCCTTCTGCGAAGCGACCGTCCCGAAGATCACCGTCATCACACGAAAAGCATACGGCGGCGCTTATGATGTGATGAACTCGAAACACATCCGCGGCGATTTCAATTTCGCCTGGCCTTCAGCCGAAATAGCCGTGATGGGACCGAAAGGTGCCGCCGAGATTATCTTCAAGAAGGAAATTGACAAAGCAGCCGACAAAGACGCGGCCCTCGCCCAACGTGAGAAAGAGTACAGGGAGAAATTTGCGAATCCCTATCTTGCCGCCAGTCGCGGCTACATCGACGCGGTGATTGTGCCAAGCGACACGCGGCCCCGCCTGATTTCCGCGCTGAAGACGCTGGAGAACAAAGTCGATTACAACCCGAAGAAGAAACACGGGAACATTCCGCTGTGACGGGGAGCGGAAGGAACAACGGTGTACGGCAGCATTAAAATTCTTCAATTGCTCCGGCAACGCCTTGATTGTTCGCGCCGCATCGCGTATTTTGAAGCCACCATTTCCCAGCAGTGCTGCCCTGATGTTCACTTTAGAGAGGATGCATGAGAAAAACTGTTCTTGTCTTGACATCGTTCGCGTTCCTGCTTCTTGCAGGATGTTCCACCGACGAAACCACCCGGAACCTCTCTTCTGCTACGAATTCCGCCGACACTTCAACTTCACCAATAACCGAACACGTACCGGAACCCGTGGAATCGCAGGGCATGCCGGACAATCTCCTGATCAGCAACGACTCGCTGACGGCGGTTCAACTCGAACGCGCACGGCAGCATTATCTCTCGGCCATGCGCGCCGAGGAAACAGGCGATTCGGGCAGGGCGAGCCGCCAGTTTGAACGGGCGATCGAAATCCTCGATGAACTTAGTTACTATCCCGAAATAGAATCAAACCAGGATTTCACTGATCTCAGCAAGACCATAGTCGAGGACTACGAGAAGTTTCTGAGCAAGTCGGGTGTTGTCGATTCGACACTCTCGGTATTTGCTCTGCGCGAGAAACTCAATCTCCTCTCCGATCAGCTCGATACTGCGTCCGTTCAACCGGAACGCATCATCGTCGGTACATCGGTGCCACTCGTCGTGAACAATCTTGTGCAGAAGCATATTCAATTCTTCACGAACCGGGGACGCCATCATATGGAACGCTGGCTCGAGCGCTCCGGCAAGTATTTCCCGATGATTCACAAAATTTTCAGGGAAGAGGGCGTTCCCGAAGAAATGGCCTATCTCGCCATGATCGAAAGCGGCCTGAATCCGGTGGCACGTTCGTGGGCGAAAGCGCTAGGCATGTGGCAGTTCATCAAAGGAACGGGAGTACGGTACGGATTAACAGGCAACTTCTGGTACGACGATCGCCGCGATTTCGAGAAAGCGACGCGGGCGGCGGCGCAACACTTGCGCGACCTCTATGCCGATTTCGATGACTGGTATCTCGTGATGTCGGCGTACAACGCGGGCGCCGGACGAGTGTACCGGGCGATGCGCCGGAGCGGCTCGAAGGATTTTTGGGAGATGAGAAGATTTCTCCCCCGCGAAACGAGAAGCTATGTGCCGTCGTACATCGCCGTTTCGCTGATCGCCATGAATCACAAAGAGTACGGCTTCGACGTCACGCCGGCGGATCCGCTGGAGTACCACTATGTAACCGTCGATGAATGTGTTGATTTGGAGGTGCTTGCAGAATGTGCGGGTACGGATTTCGACATCCTGCGTGAGTTGAACCCCGGACTCATCCATCGTTCCACGCCGCCGACATCCAAGGGATTCCAGTTGCGCGTACCGGGTTCGGTCGACAAGGAGATGTTCCAACAGAACTATGCGGCGCTACCGGAAAGCAAGAAGATGTCCTGGGTGACACACAGGGTGAAGAAGGGTGAAACCATTCAAAGCGTAGCGCGGCATTATGGCGTGTCGCATCAGGTTCTTGCAGAAGCGAACGGACTGAAAGCACGCAGCAGATTGAAGGTTGGCGGAAATGTCATGATCCCGGTCTCCAAAGAGCGAACCGATATCGCGTCGAACATACCATCGTCCATGATGTATGATCCCGAGCCGAAAGAGAGTGTCCGCAGTCAGGCACGCACGATTCGTTCGGCTCCTGCTGCTCCGGAAATCCCGGCGGACAAAACGAGATTGACGTACCGCGTAAAAAGCGGAGATACCATCGGGCATATCGCGGAATGGTACGGGGTTCGGGCAACAGACATTCGAACGTGGAATAATCTTCCGTACAACCGGCCGATTCAAGTGGGGCAGAGAATCGTTGTCTGGGTTGACAAGTCTGCCGCCCCGGCACTTGCCTCGATTGATGCGATGACGCCGACTCAGAAGAAGTCCCAACCCGGAAAATCCGTTCCGGTCACCGAATCTGCCGCCGACGCTTCGGGCGTGTACGTGGTGAAGTCGGGCGACTCGCTGGACAAGATTGCACGCGAGCATGGCGTGACTGTTCAGCAGATTCAGCGTTGGAACAGCCTGCGTTCGTCGCGCATCATGCCGGGCGACGAGCTGGTCGTCTATCCGGTTGTGAAGGAAGTCGAATCGGCCCGTGCCAAATCACTCGCCGATGCCCGCGCAACCTCCGCGGGGAAGTCGAAGCATATCATCTACGTTGTCCGGAAAGGCGATACCGTGTGGCAGATTGCGCAACAGTATGATGTTCAGGAGTCGCAAATCAGAGAATGGAATTCTTTGAACCGCAACGGCCGGATCTATGCCGGTCAAGAATTGATTATCAAGAAGGAAACAAACTGACCGTTCGGTTAGTTGCCGGTTGGAAAGGGATGTGCTTGGCTGCACATCCTTTTTGTTTTATGCGAATGTGAATTCTCTGTAAACCTCCCGCGTATTCTTGACTTTCGGAGCGAATAGCAATAAATTGGCTTCACAAGATTCTGTTCATCTCAACCCAAGATTTCCCCCGAATTGATGCAGCTTCGATACAAATTCTTGCTTGCCGTCCTTTCGCTGTCGCTGTTTGGCTTTCTCACCAACATCTCCGGGGATACCGGCGGCCCCATTCTCTTCAAAATTGCGGACGATTCAGATCGGAACTACACAACGGTAGGCAACATCGGTCTCACGATAACCAATTTCGGCACCATCGGAACCCGCAACGCATACTGGAGCGAGGGCCAGCCGTCATGTGAATATCCCGTTGGGTCCCGCATCGAACATCTCTATCAAGGAGGACTCTGGGTCGGGGCGGAAATCAAGTCGCCAAATCCGGCACGCGACGGGCTCCGCGCAGTGAGTACCGGCTCATCAAATACCGTCTCCACCGTAACCGGAAGGGGATTCGAATTTGTTTCGATACCGGGAACATCAATCATTCAACGTTCATCTCTCTCTGAATCCCGCTACTTCGACACAAGCGCCATCAGCCACCAGGATTTCATCGGTTGGTACACTGATACGACGCCGCGAGACAGTTCCGAGCCAGACAGACCCGTGCCTCTCGGCATTACTGTCCGTCAGGAATCGTACGCCTGGAATTTTCCGTTTGCCGACGCGTTCGTCGTTCTCAACTACACAATCTACAACACGGGTCTTGACACGCTCGATTCTGTGTATGTCGGATTGTGGGATAATGCTGTTGTCCGGAATACGAACAACGTCCGGCCGGGAACCGCAGGCTATTTTGAACGCGGGGCGAACGGCTATGCTGACACGCTTCGCATGAAGTATTCTTTTGATTTTGACGGCGTGCCAACTCCTCCGGCCGCAGGGAGTTACATTGGCATCAAGCTGTTGGGCATGACGCCGTTTCCGATAGGGGTGGATTCACTTGGGAATTTGGGCCCCAAAACATACTACAACGCCTGGCGTTTTTCGACGACGGCCGCGGGTGATCCGGCGTATTTCTCGCCGTTGCTTGATTTCGGAACGGTTGCAGGCGAGCGCAGCCGGTACGATCGAATGTCTGCTTCTCTTCCTCCCGACAGGATAGCTCCTTTGCGTACCCGCGCCGACAACATGACGACTCTTCTTACGACCGGCCCGTTTCATTCGCTGTTGCCGGGTGATTCGTTGCAGGTGGTGTTCGGGGTGATTTGTGCCAGGAAATTCGGCCCCGATGCGGCAAATCTCGATACGCGTGAACAACGCCGAACTCTCTATACGAATGCGGGCTTCGCACAGCAGGCGTACGACGGGGAAGATGTAAACGGGAACAATATTCTTGATCCGGGAGAGGATCTTAACGGGAATGGCATTCTCGATCATTTTATTCTCCCCCAACCTCCCCGATCACCAAAGGTGAAGGCAGTTGTCGAGAGTCAGAAAGTGACAATCTATTGGGACAAATCGACGGCGGAGCTTTCGGTGAATCCGATTACGCGACGACAGGATTTCGAGGGATACAGAATTTACCGCTCGAATCCGGGGGCGGATTTCATCGATCCGACAAATGTTCTTTTGAATCTGACGCTCGTCGGAGAATTCGACAGACCCGACAACACCATCGGGTACAACACGGGCTTCAGCAGAATTCTTCTTCCCCAAGCGCAACGGTTTCCGGGAGATACCGTAGATTATTGGTATAGATTTCCACCAACAGGGGAGAGCATTCCTCATCTCAACGGGTGGCAGTACATTTACGGCGTTGCGTCGTACAGCCAGGGCGATTCGGCGTTGTCACTTCCGTCTCTTCAGAGCAGAACGGAGATTCGCCGTGTCATCCCCGGAACAGATACGGTGGATGTTGCGAATCTCAAAATCGGCGTCTATCCGAATCCCTATTATGCAAATGCATATTGGGATGGCGGAACCGAACGATCACGGAAAATCTACTTCTACAATCTTCCTCCGCGATGTGAAATCAAAATCTACACGCTGGCGGGCGATGTTGTTGCAAACCTTCAGCATGAAGGGGCAACGTACGACGGCGGAACAATGGAGTGGTTTCAACGATTCGGCAGCACGCAAACACCGATTCAGTTTTCCGGAGGCGAGCATGCGTGGGATTTGATTACAAAATTCGATCAGGCTATTGCCTCGGGATTGTATCTCTTCACAGTTCGCAACAGCGACACGGGTGATGTGAAGACGGGGAAATTCCTGGTGATAAAATAAGAATGTGTAGTGAATTAACTTTTTCTTTCAGTAAAAATATAGGAGGGATGTTCATGGGAGTATCTAAGAAATTTCTACCGATCCGGCTGTTGGCCGGATTGGTTCTGTTGTCGCTGATGGTGTTCCCGCATGCGAACGCCACGACACACACGATCACGTTTACTTGTTGCGAGTACACACCATCGTTTCTGCAGGCATCGGTCGGCGATACGATCCGGTGGCTGGGTGAATTCGGCGACCATCCGCTCAGTTCAACCACGATTCCTTCCGGAGCGGCGCCGTTTTCCGCAAACTCGGGATCATCATTTTCCTATGTGATTCAGGTGGCCGGATTGTACAACTACCATTGTGACTTCCACCAGCCCAGTATGGCGGGATCGTTCAATGCAAATCCTTCAGCCCAATATCCGCTTGTGACGATACGCCAGATTCAGGAGGTTTCGCTTGATTCTCTTCGCCTTCTGGATACCCTGCAGCGAACGCAGACACTGCGTTGGACGTTGCAACGATCTCCGTACTATCAGGATACGGTGAGGGTGCGGGGCGTTTGCGTAGTCCCTGCGAAGGTAATCGGGTTCACGGCAAGCGGGTTTAATATGCTGATTGCCGATACGGCAAATCCCAATGAATGGGGGGGATTATTCGTTCGTCCGAATTTGAGTACAGGTTCGCCGGACACAACGCTTGCTATTCAGTGGGGTATATTGAATGTCGAGCCGGGTGATTATGTCGAGTTGACGGGCTACATTGATGAATTCCCGGCAGGCGATCCGGTGAGCGCGACGCAAATAGTACCGCTGTATAGTGAACCGCTCACGATTCTCGGTTCAGCTCCGGTTCCTCCGCATGCCAACAAACTCACATCGGATTTCTATAAGGGAATCTTCCCGAGCGGAGGTCCCAACGGGATACAGTTCTCTACAGGTGAGCCGATGGAGTTCATGCGGGTTACGCTCCGGAATCTGCAGGTTGTCAGCACATTGAATGCAACCAACGGGACTTTCAATATGGTCGATCAGTCGGGCAATGCGATCTCCACAATGGATGCATCGAAGTGGTTTACTACCCGTGCCCATCGAGATCCGACATCAACGTATGCATTGCCCCCGGCCGGCGCTGTAGTCGACTCGATCAAAGGGTACATCATGACGAACAGCGGGCAGGAAGCGCCCCGGGGATACCGCATTGCTCCTGTGTATCCGGGTGATATTGCGTACGGGGCGGTGGTTTTGCCCGTTCTTTCTACCCACCGGCGTAATCCGATTGTGGTTCCGCCCGATTCAACTCCTGTTGTTAGTCTCCGTGTTGCCCGCGGCAGTGTCGGAATTGCAAGCGTGCAGTTGCGCTACAGTCTCAACAATGACGCGTTCGTGAATGTGCCCATGACATTCACTGCGTCCGATACAACATACAGGGCATCCATTCCGCAGCAAGTGGCCGACACATTCGTGAAGTACTACATTAATGTTATGGACTCGGCGGGCAACAATGTGAAGTTGGCAAGTTCCGCCTTCGATGGAAGCCAGTCCGATACGGTCCGCGGTTTCTTCTTCTACAACGTGCTCAACAGACCGCTCACCATTCGCGACGTGCAGCAAACCCCGTTCCTCAATGGCAGAAGCGGATACATTGGAGCCCGCGTGACACTGCGCGGTGTGGTTACAGCCGATACGGCAAGTCTTGTGCTGCCTCCGACCAGATTCCGCGGAACGAACGTGTGGTACATGCAAACCGGCAACCAGCCGTGGTCGGGAATTTGGCTGCACAACGATTCGCTTTCTCTTGAACTGCAGGCCCTGAGAAACGGTGACAGTATCAGCGTCACCGGAACAGTTGCCGAGGATTTTGACGTCACACGGTTGCAGGCTTTGACACCGCCGACGATTCATACGTCAGGTAATCCGGTTCCCGCTCCGATTGTGCTGACAACGAATACCTTTGGCGCAGGCGTTGGAAACGGAACGCCTTCGGCTGAACAGTGGGAGGGAATGCTGGTGCAGTTCAACAACGTGGTTCTGTCGGATACCATGCCGACATTCCAGGAGATTTATGAATTCGGTGTGAACGACGGTTCCGGACAGGTTATTCTGCGTCGGGACGGCAGGCATCACTTTACAACAACAAGTCTCGATCCGACACCCGGACTTGTACAGATTCCGCCCGGCTCGCAGATTTCGTTCCTGCGCGGCATCGTGTATTATTCCGGTAATGCGTACAAGGTTGTGCCTCGTGCCAACTCCGATTTCGGAACAATCACCGGAGTCTCGCTGACATATACACCGGCCATCCCGACGGAGTTCGGCCTGAAGCAGAATTATCCGAATCCCTTTAACCCTTCAACTACCATTGAGTTCAGTCTGCCCAAGAGCGAGTTTGTCACGGTAAAAGTGTACAACACGCTCGGACAAGAGGTGGAGACTCTGGTCAGCGGAGTACAGGAGGCGGGTACATATACGGCACGTTTCGACGCGTCGCGATTGACGTCGGGCGTGTACTTCTATCGGTTGCAAGCCGGCCAATTTTCACAAACGAAGAAAATGATCCTCGTAAAGTAATGAGAACTGGGCGGGCCTTTGTGCCCGCCCGTTTCCGTATGAAATCACTTCACGTCATAGTGCTGGTGTCGCTTTCGCTTTCGTTGCTTCACTGCAACGAAAAGATGGATGACAGTCCCAAGGCAAACCAACTGCCGAGATCATTCCTCTGGTTATATCCCGACTCATCTGTAGGGATTGGTGTGAGCCGCCAGCATCTTCGTTGGTGGGGTGAAGATCCGGACGGTGTCGTCAGGGGATATTTGGTCGGATTTGTGCCCTTCAGGTTTTCCGGCATTCCGAATCCCGACACAATCCGCTACACGTGGACTTCGGAGAATGACACCGTCATCCAGTTCCCCCTTGACACACTCTTCCGATACTATACGGTGTTTGTTCGAGCGGTCGATAACACGTTCCCCGGTTTGCCGGAAAAGAGCATCGTTCGACTTACGCCAACGCCGTATATTGACCGGAACGAAAACGGTGTCTTCGATGGCGGGGACGAGGCTCTTCCGGGGATATCCGCAGCAATGGATCAGATCGGGACGTTTCTTGCTTTCCCGATTCGGAATACGCCGCCCACGATTGCATTTGCCCAGAATCCGAATGAGCCGGGAACTGCATTGCGCCTTCCCGATTCAACCTATACCGCGGTCAGTATCGGCTTCAAAGGTATGGATGCAGACGGCGACAACACGTTGGCGAATTACCGCATAGCGTTGAATGACACGTCGAATCCCGCGAACTGGCTTTCCTTGCGTTTGCGGGATACGCTGGTAACGCTGGTTGTGCCGCGTTCACGAAGTGATATTGCGCCGGAAATTCCGGGAACTGAAGTGACGGCTGATGTGTATTCAGGAAGATTTCTCGGCAGACAACTTATCGGCCAGTTGCCCGGATTACGTCTTGATGCCCCGAATGTTGTGTTTCTGCAAGCGTGGGATATTGCAGGAGAAGCAAGTCCGGTTATCCGCATTCCTTCTTCAACAGATTCGTGGCGGGTGAAACGGCCGCGAGGGAAAGTTCTGCTCGTTTCCGACTACACACGAAATGACAGCGGGCTCGCCCGTTCGACGTATGTCAATACGCTGCGCGCGGTTCCTGATCCGCAATTTGACCAAATCGACTTCCTGAACATTGCCGCCGGAATTGATATTACGAGAAAACAGCGCGGTGAAGTCAGTCGCATGGTGCCGCCCTACGTGGATCCGGCTCTGGTAAACACATTCCTTCTGTATGATTTTGTGTTCTTGTACACAGACGAGATTCCGTCACTTTCTGTCATTCAATCGGTTCCCTTCTATTACCTTCAAAACGGAGGGAAGATGCTTTTCTCCGCGATGTTCTCCGCGGATTTCACGCTGTTCAATCCGACAGCAATTCTGCGCGAGTTCGCTCCGATTGACAGCGTCTCGAGCGTATTTCTTGGAACGCCGCATCCGTTCCCGTCGCCGGGCGACAACAGAATACGCGGGGCCTCGAAACTCTACCCGGACTCGAGCATAGCGACGAATATCTATCCCCGATTAGCGTTTAATGGCACGCGTTCCACCACGCACCTCTTCTTCTGGCGTGATATGTATCGCCGGACTGATGCCCGTGTGATTTACTATCTTGAGCCCGATTCTCTCTCACCCATTCGATACAACGCCGTTGACCCGAGAGGAGAAGGGGATACGTTCAGGCCCAAAGTTGCTGTCGTTGACGGACAGGGCCGCATTGCCTTTTTCGGTTTGCCGTTGCATTTGTTGAACAATACCAATGAAGGAAATCAGGGACTGACGCCGCTGTTCACAAAGCTCTTCACACAGCATTTCAGTCCGTATCATCGAGTCGATAGAAGAAAATTCTGATGCGATTCCGTTTCACATATCTTCTTGCGTTTCTCGTATTTCTGGTTACCGAGTATTCCCTTGCACAGACTGGCGGGAAAGGGAGAATTGAGGGGAGAGTCCTTGATGCGAAAGGAACTGAAGGCTTGCCGGGGGCAAACGTTGTTCTCAAGGGAACCTACCACGGCGGGTCATCGAACATCGACGGGGTTGTCAAGATCGAAAACGTGAATCCCGGTTCGTACACGATTGAAGTGACACTGCTCGGGTATAAAGTCGTTCAGTTTACGAATATCAAAGTGGAGGCCGGCCAAACAGCCCGCTTCACGGCGCGGATGGAAGAGACAGTTCTCGCAATGGACAAGGAAGTGATCGTGATAGGAGAAAAGCCGCTGTTCGATATCGAGGAAACGGCGAGCCGGCGTTCAGTTGGGCAGCAGGATATCCAAGCTGCGGCACTGACGAAGGTGGAAAATATCGTCGCATTGCAGCCGGGCGTTGTGTTTTCCGACAACGAGATTCATATCCGTGGCGGGAGAACGCATGAAGCGGCGTTGTTGCTCGATGGTGTGTCGATACAAGATCCTCTGGCGGGAACAGGGTTCGGCCTGCAGGTCAGTCCCGGCTCAATTCAGGATGTTGAAGTGATTACCGGCGGCTACAATGCCGAGTACGGGCAGGCCACATCGGGGATCGTCAGTATCACCACACGGGAGGGTTCCGAGAAGTACAGCGGTTCGGTTTCCTACAAACTCGATCACTTCGGGCTGAACAAGAACGCCCGCTCTAACTGGAATACCGACAATTTCGACATGAGTTTGAGCGGACCGGAGCCTCTTACCACGTATCTTCTTCCGGCGTTGGGGATTGAGATTCCAGGATCGATGAGTTTCTTCGGGACGGTATTTGCCAAACGCAGCGATGACTATACACGCTGGGTACAGATTGCTGACGGCCAGGGGAGGCCCGCTGGCTATGTGGTGCAGGCACCGAACGGCCTCTACTCATCCATCTTTCCTTCGGGAGGAGGGTCAAGTTTCTCGCCCCGGCGGAACAACGACTATTCGATGCTGGCAAAATTCACGTACAAGCCCACCGGAACCGTGAAGCTTTCCTACACATTCAATCAGTCAGTTGTCATCAATCAGAACACGCAAACGATACAGGCAACACTCGACCGCGTGGAGCCGAACCCCGGTTATCAATATCTCTTTCAGTTTATACCCGATAGCGCAAACACGTTCACGCAACGGAACATACAGCACGCACTATCCTGGACGCATACACTGAGCAAGGAAATGTTCTATGATGTTCGCATCAGCCGGTACACTGCCCACATTCGCGGCGATGCAAACGGCAAGGATTTCAGCCAGTATATCGAACCGCAGGATATTGTGACGTTTCCGATCCGCTACTACAATCAGAATACCGACACGGTCGGCGTGATTCCGGGTGACGGTTTCTATGATATAGGGGCGCCCAGTTCGTACCGCGACCAGTATGCATCGGAAATCACGCTGAAGTTCGACTTGACGAACTATTTCAGCGAGCGCAACAAGTTCAAAACCGGCGTCGAGCTGCGGTTCCAGGAATTGCAAATGGTGGATATCTTCAGGCCGTGGATCAAGCCGCAGGGATTCGACAACGACATCTACAACGTCAATCCCGCACTCGGCGCGTTATACGTTCAGGATAACATCACATTAAAAGGGATGATATTGAATGTCGGGTTGCGACTCGACTATTGGCTTCCGGGAAAGTATGTTGATGACATTGCGAGCGATACATCGAGTTCCCTAATTGTCTCGCCCGGATTGCGCAAGCAATATCTTGACAATACATTCAGTTTGTTCGGGAGAAGAGTGAAGGCGAGAATGAGTCCGCGTCTCGGTATCTCGCATCCCATTTCGGACAATCAAACCCTGTTCTTTTCATACGGGCATTTCTCGAAATTCCCGCGTCCACAGTATGTCTACTCGAAACTCAACCGCACGAGCGTCCGGTCGAATACCGCCGCCGTCGGCAATCCCGATTTGAATCCCGAAACAACCGTTGCCTATGAACTCGGCGTCCGCAATCAACTTTCGGGGAATGACGTTCTCACTGTGACGGCGTATTATAAAGACATATTTGATTACATCACGGAGAAGACTGTTCGCAGAACATCCGGTCTCGGCGGCACGCAATTCTACTCGACAAACCTTAACGCCGACTACGCACGTGTGAAGGGGATCGAGGCAGAATACAAGAAGCGTATCGGCAATTGGTTCAGAGGCTCGCTTTCAGGCTCGTATTCCATTGCTACCGGCAAGAGTTCATCGCCGAACGAGAATTCCGTCCGCTTGCAGGAAGGGGAGCCGGAAAACATCAAGGAACGGTTCCTGATTTGGGACAGGCCGGTGCAAGTGTCGGCAAATTTCAACTTCACAGTTGCGAAAGATGAACCGCTGTTCGGTTTTGCTCCCGGCATTCTTGACGACTATAATCTTTTTGTACGCGTGTTCCTCCAATCCGGCAAGCGGTATACGCCCCAACGGCTTCTGGGCACAAACGCCATTACCGGACGGCCGGAATGGATTACCGATATTGAACGCATCAACGAGGGTCGCGGCGAAAACTGGTTTACGGTGGATATCAATTTTGAGAAGTATTTCGATCTCGGATTTGCGCGCCTGATCGCGGCAATCGAGGTTCAGAATCTTCTCAACAACAAAAACTCTCAAATCATCAATCCGGTAACGGGCCGTGCATACGAGTATGGAGACCCGACCCCGCTCAGTTGGAACGACCCGGTATATCCGCAGCTGACGGGCAACGTATCGCCATACCCGTATGACCCCGCACGATACAGGGAACCGCGGACAATGCGGCTCAGCCTTGCGTTGAGATTCTGATGAAGAGACTCCTTGTTCATATTGTTCTGCTCTCTGTGTTTGTGTCGCACGGCGTCGCGCAATTGGTGCCGAACCTGGGAGGACAGCGCGCCGGTATTTCAGCTTTCCAGTTCCTCAAAATCGGCGTTGGTGCACGCGGCGTCGCGATGGGCGAATCATTTGTGGCTGTTGCCAACGATGCATCGGCGTTGTTCTGGAATCCTGCCGGACTTGTAGATGCGCAGCAACATCAAGTTATTGCGTCACATGCAGAGTATCTCGTCGATATCAGGCACGAGTTCCTCGGTATTTCGTACCGCCTTGGAGAGAATGACGCGGTCGGTGTTTCATTTTCTTCCCTTCATATGAAGGATATGGAAATCACGACGGAACTTCAGCCCTTCGGTACGGGAAGGTATTTCTCGTTCGGCGATATCGCCATCGGGCTTACCTACTCGAAGAAGATGACGGAACAGTTCAGTTTCGGCGCAACCGTCCGGTATGTTGAAGAAACCCTCGACATTCTGAAAATGCGGTCAGTGATGGTGGATCTGGGAACGTTGTACTGGACCGGACTCGGTTCTACCCGCTTTGCGGTTACCATCTCGAATTTCGGTTCGGATGTCGAACCCAAAGGAAACCTGACACAGGCGAGCGGTGTCAGCGTCAGTTCCTTCCAGTCGTTTTCGTTACCGACGATCTTCAAGTTGGGTGTGGCAATGGAAGCGATGGAAACGGAGGATTCACGCCTGACAACATCGCTCCAGCTCAATCACCCCAACGACAATTCCGAGCATTTCCGGCTGGGGCTGGAATACGCGTTCAAGAACACATTGTACCTCCGCGGAGGAGTCAAACGGACTATCGGGCAGCGGCTGTTCGGGCAGGATGAAACATCACCTGAAGATTTCACCTTCGGCGCAGGCTTTGCGGTCGATCTTGCCGGGCTTACACGCGTGAATGCCGATTACGCATTTGCCCGTTTCGGAGACCTTGGTTCTGTGCATCGAATCTCCATTGCATTCACATACTGAGCGATGAAATTCACATCAGACATCTTTTTCATCTCGCTGATTCTCCTGTCAATGCTCGTCGGATGTCAGGAGAAACCGCCTTTGTTGGAGCCGGTTTCTGATACGGTGTTCGATACCGCGTATGTCGAACTGACTCCGGGCTTCAGCGGCTTTACAAGGCCTGAGGATATTCTCATCGGCAACGATCAGTTGCTGTATGTCGCCGACACGTATGGCGAGGAATCTGGACGTATCGTGATGATGAACAGGGCGGGACAGATTCTAGGCACGAAAGCGATGCTGCGACCGATGTCGATTGCGCAAGATAGCCGGCTTGATCTTTTAGTGGGGGGAATGGTTGTTGCGGCCAACGGCGACAGTGTCGGGGCTGTATTCCGGATTCATCTTGTCGAAGTACAGCATCAACTTGATCAGGCGCGGGTTGATACGATCTGGAGAGAACTTGCACGCCCGGCACGCCGTTTTCCCGGGATTACCGTGTTCGGCGACAACACGTATCTCGTTGTTCGAGACGGCCCCGATAATTCGAGTTTCATTGACCCCGATGCCCTCGTTCTGCAGTTCGACAAGAATGACCGTTTCGTTACTCCGGTAGCGTCGTTAACGACCCGCTCGGGAAGCGGCATCACGGATATCTTCCGGCCGACTGCCATTGCGTCGTTTACCGGTTCGAGAGACTTCATCATAGCACAGCAACAGAGTTTTGTTTCGTACGGGGCGCTATGGATGATCTATCAGAATACGCCCGAGTTTGAAGGCTGGCTGCCGAGGTTCGATCCTGCCCGTACCGCCGACAGGGGCGTTGATTTCATCAGGCCGAACCGCTACAGCTACCCCTCAGCCGTTGCCATCGACAGAACACGACGGGATGTTTTTGTGGCCGATGCTGATCTCGACAGTGTCTTCAAGTTCAACAGTCGCGGTACGTTCAAAGTGGAATCATTCGGAAGAGCGAAGTCCGGCGGCTCCATGGTGCGGCCTACCGGTCTTGCATACTTTGAAAGGGTCCTGTACGTGCTTGACGGCGACAGGGGAGAAGTTCTGCGCTTCCGCTTGACGACGGATGTGCAGCGATAAACTGCTTGCAAAGAGTCTCTGTTTTTCCTAAATTCATTCGGTTTTTATCATGTTCGGAGAGGTGGGTGAGTGGCCGAAACCAGCGGTTTGTCCGTCCCGTTCGATGGTCAAGCTTAGGAACGGGACGAGATCTCGTCACGCAAGGCGTGACGGACTAAACCGCCGTATGGTCCAAGAGTTTAATTTTAAGAAGCGAGATTTTCCAGTTCATTGTTTCATTTCGGAGAGGTGGGTGAGTGGCCGAAACCAGCGGTTTGCTAAACCGCCGTAGGGTGTAAAACTCTACCGAGAGTTCGAATCTCTCCCTCTCCGCCACAATGGGAGTCCCAACCCTGTAGAAGGGTTGGGACTTTTAATTTGGAGGTTGCTTGATGGCGTATCATGTATACATTTTGTTTTCACGTCTGCATGAGCGGACGTATGTGGGTCAGACAGAAGACCTGGAAAACCGTGTCCGGCACCATAATGCAGGGCGAGTGCGGTCGACGAAAGCCTACCGGCCTTGGGAGGTTCTGCACAGCGAATCCTACTCGACACGCGCTGAAGCAATGCAACGGGAGCAATGGTACAAGAGTCCGCAAGGGAGAAGGGCATTGAAAGAGCTTCTCTCTCGGGCGATTGCCTCCAGCGGTTTGTCCGTCCCGTTCGATGGTCAAGCTCAGGAACGGGACGGGATCTCGTCACGCAAGGCGTGACGGACTAAACCGCCGTAGGGTGTAAAATCCGTCCCGAAGTGATGTACCAGTGTATCGGGGCGGGATCTGCCGGGTGGATCTTTGTTAGGGACTCTACCGAGAGTTCGCCGTCCCGTACACGGGACGAGCCTCGATCCCAATCGGGATCGGGAATCTCTCCCTCTCCGCAAGACTACGCCCCGCCAAAAAACGGCGGGGCTTCGTCCTGCTGGCAGCCTGTGTTCCCGTCAAAAGGCGAATGCGGGCGTAGTCAGCATAACCGACGAAGCCGCTTCTCAGGCGCAGTCGATCTCTCCCTCTATAGCAAGGCAACGCCCTGCGAGAAAACGGCAATGCCTTGTCTTTCGGGCATACGGCAGGCATTGAGCTTGCCTTTTCCTTTTCCCTTCCTCCCATAATTCCAAGCGACGGCGGTCACATTTTTTGGCAGGGGCTTTGTGTTTCAAGGGTTTTTTTCTCATTTTTGTCTCGGGGTTTACACACTTCGCTCTCCGTCAACATTGGTCGCAGAACACATTTGAACACATTCAGTGGTATGACTTCTCATCGGGTCACGGTTTTGCTCGCCGGCATTTCACTGCTGATTGCCTCGCCAGATTCGCATAACTCGCTCAGTGCGCAAACCAGGGCCCAACTCAAGCAACAAGCGGAGGGCAGGCTCAAGGAAATGTCCCCCGACGAAATTGAACGAAAGCTGAAAGAATACGGCATCTCACGTGAAGAAGCCGTCAGAAAAGCAAAAGAACTGAACATCAGTCTGGAAGAATACCTTGCAAAGCCCTTGCAGGTTGAGCCGCAATCCGGCGTGTCACTATCCCGCCCTCAACTTCAACCTGAACCGGTACATGTCAGCAAGCGCAGTGATGACACAACCGCACAGCGTCCGCTCTTGCTCATTCCGGGCCTATCAGACCGGAATGGGGTTGACAGTCTTCAGCCGTTCGGGTATGAGATTTTCCGTCTTCCTTCCTCTGCATTTGAACCTGTTCTTAATCTGTCGAGTCCGCCATCATACGTGCTCGGGCCGGGCGATGAAGTCGTCATTACCGTGTGGGGTGAAACAAAGCTGAATTACCAGCTTCAGATCAATCGTGAGGGAAATGTTGTCGTGCCGGATGTCGGGCCGGTCAGCGCGAACGGCGCCACCCTTTCCGAGTTCAGAGAGAGGCTGCTGCGGCGAATGGGCTCCATCTATTCGGGATTGGACAGCCGCTACGGTACACCGAATACGTTTCTTGATGTTTCGCTCGGAAAACTCCGGACCATTCAGGTTTTCGTATTAGGAGAGGTAGCAGCGCCCGGAAGCTACTCGATCTCTTCCTTTGCGACAGCGTTTACGGCACTGTACGTGGCAGGCGGACCCGGTGTCACCGGAACCCTCCGTGATGTGCAGATCATGCGCAAGGGAACCGCAGCAACGTCACTCGATATGTATGACTACATCATCCGGGGAGACAACTCCAAGGATATCCGGCTTCAGGATGGCGATGTGGTGTTTGTGAAGCCCGCACTCAGACGCGTTGCAGTTATCGGGGCGGTCACGAGGCCGGCAATCTATGAATTGCGCGCCGGTGAGACACTCGGCGATCTTCTTTCCCTTGCAGGAGGCTTGCGCTTCGATGCATACCACAACAGAATTCACATTGAGAGGATTGTTCCCTTCGATCAGCGAACTGCATTCGACAAGAACATCCTCGACATGGATGTACTGTCCGGCTCGCTTGCGGAAGTGCAACGAAGCAACACACGATTGGAAGATGGCGATGTGATCTCGGTATTCAAGATTTCTGACCTCGTACAGAACCGGGTCAGCATTACGGGCAATGTCAACAAACCGGGACGCTTCGAACTGCGGGCGGGTATGAGAATCAATAATCTGATTCTTGCCGCGGACAGTCTTCAACGCAACACGTTTTCCGAGCGCGGAACGCTCTTCCGCATGTTGCCGAATCTGAGACGGGAAATTCACGCGTTCAATCCGAGGCTTGCACTGGAGGGGGACGATGCGCATAACCTCCTGTTACAAAACGAAGACAGCCTCATCATTTACAAAGCGAGCCAATTCTTCCCCGAACAGACGGTAACAATCAGCGGTGCGGTACGCAAGCCGGGTGTGTATCCGCGCAGCGAGAAGATGACCGTTGCAGATCTTGTTGTGTTGGCCGGCGGACTCAAGGAGAATGCGTCAAAGAAGGGTTGGGAAATTTCACGCATAGATACAACGAAACTCGGCACATACAGCACCGTGTACCGGCTTGATGTCACGCACGACTACTGGGACGCAAACAACGGACAAGGGTTTGCTCTCAAGGATTTCGACTTCGTATCGGTGCCTGTTGACCCGCGCTTCACCCAAAACAAGCTCGTGGTTCTTTCAGGACACCTCATGAACCCCGGTGCTTATGCGCTGCAGTATGAAGGGGAGAGGCTCGTGAATGTTATTCGCAGGGCAGGCGGACTTCGACCGAGCGCATTTCCGGGCGCATCCCGGTTTCACCGCAAGCAGAATGCAACCGGTATGATCCCCATTGATTTTGAGAAGGCGCTCAATGATACACTTGCACGGGACAACATTGTGCTGAATGAAGGCGATTCGATTCACGTGGCTTTTCACGAGGACGTCGTGTATGTGTACGGCGAGGTGTTTGCCCCTTCCGCTATTCTCTACAAGAAAGGCGAAAGCGTGGAGTACTATATCCGTCAGGCCGGAGGGTTCAAGCAAGAAGCGGACGAAAGCCGTGTTGTGGCGTTCCTGCCGAGCGGCAAAAAGTACGAGCCGGGTTGGTTCTTCCTGGGCGATCCCGAACTTCCTCCGGGGAGCACAATCAGCGTCCCGAAGGTAATTGAAAAGGAGGACAAGACGTTGCCGACACTTGGGAACCTGGCAACTATCCTTGCAAGCCTTGCGGCAATTACGGTGGCGATCGTTCAAATAAGCAAATAGTGAGCGAGCAGGATTGAAGAGTACGATGTCCGCAGGTAACAAGAGGCAACCGGAAAGCAATCAGCTTGCTGTCAGGTCGCTGTCAGATGGCTATCAGATGGTCGGACGAAGGGTAGATGTATGCAGTCATGGGCTACGCAATGTAGCGTACGCTGTAGTTTGAGCACAAGAATGGTTGGTCAGCCGCTTGCTGAAAGCGCTTCATTTCCCCCCCAGCAACGATCGTAGTCATGTGTTCGACATCTGTTATTCGTCCGCTACTCGCCAAGTTACTGCTTGCTACTTGTTGGTACCGCCGCTTTTGCAGCGTACGCGGAATAGAGTAGCCGGGCAACAGACAGCACGTCCGGTTTGTCCACGAGATGAGAAAAAGTACCATGAGCACATCAGATTCACACAACACAGCAGAACCGGAAGGGCCGACACTCCAGGAAATCCTCATCCCCATCTGGGCGAACAGGAAGAAGATTCTCCTCATTTCGTTCGTGGTTGCACTTGTCACGTTGGGGATAAACTTCCTGCTTCCCGTGTATTACAAATCCACCGCAACACTTCTGCCCGAAACGCAAAAAGACAAACTCTCCGCCCTCGGGCAGTTTGCCGATATCGCAAGTCTTGCAGGCGTGAGAGTACCCGGTAGCGAGATTGCGAGACTCTATCCAACGATTATTTCGAGCGAAACCATTTTGCGGAATGTTGTTGAAAAGAAATACCATACGCAGGAATTCCCGAAACCGGTGAACCTCATCGAGTACTTTGAGTTCGACGAAGAGACTCCACAAAAGAACATGTTCGAAGCGCTAAAGAGGTTGCGCGTATTGATCGCAGCCGGTTATGACAGCAAAACGAGCGTAGTGAACGTTTCTGTGGAAATGCCAGAGGCGCAACTTTCTGCTGACGTTGTCAACACGATTGTTGCGGAGCTTGATCTGTTCATGAGGAACAAGCGTACGACAAGCGCATCCGAACAAGTGAAGTGGATTGATGTGCGGCTTGGCGATGTGACGAAGGATCTGTCGAAGGCCGAAAACGCACTGATGGAATTTCGTGAAAGAAACAGGCGCGTGGCCGATTCGCCTGAGCTTCTGTTGAAGCAAGAACGTCTGGCGCGTGACGTGCAAGTGAACTCCACAATATTTGTGGAATTGAAGAAGCAATACGAACTGGCGAAGCTTGAAGAGATTAAGAACATTACCATCGTGAACATCCTTGACCCAGGGCGAGCGTCGGTACGGAAGGCTCGGCCTGCAAGACTTATCAATACCGGGATTGCATTTCTATCTGTCCTCGTTCTGCTCTCGGTGTACCATGGCTTGAAATCACACTACATTCCAAGACTTTCTCGTTTCGTGTCAGCCGCTCGCCACTCGAGAACGCATAACGTGTAACATCTCGGGGCGATGCAACTTTATGAGACTCATGGCACGAAAGGTTATGCGTAATGGGCTGTTCAATGCCGCGGGTTGGCTCGTTGCCGTAACACTCTCGATTGTCAGCACGCCATATTTCGTATCCAAGCTTACAGCAGAAGGGTATGGACTGTATGTCCTAATGACAGGAATAGTGGGCTATTACAATCTGCTCGATCTCGGATTGGGTCAGGCGGTCATAAAGTTTGTTGCGCAGCATTGGACCAAAGACGAAACCGATGAGGTAAATGCGTCGATCAATGCGACACTGACTGTTCAACTTACGCTGGGGATAGTTGGTTCATCCGTTGTGCTTGTCATGTCTGACACACTCATCACGCTTCTCAATGTTCCCCTTACTCTTCATGGCGAGGCGCTAGCAGGACTCTACCTCTGTGCCGGAGGGTTCCTGATTACCATGGTCACAAGCACGTTCGCTTCGGTTCTTAACGGGCTTCAGCGATACGACATTACCGCGAAGACGAACATCATATCAAACACGGCCCTGATCACAGTGAGTGCGGGGGCATTGTTCGTGGGGTATGGATTGCGTGAACTCGTAGCCGTTACGGTTGCCTTTGCACTGGTCACGGGCGGCGTCTACTTTGTAGTGCTCAAGCGTTTGTTGCCAACGTGGACCCCTTCGCTCAGTTTTGCGCGCGCTATACTCACAAGGCTAGTTTCCTTCAGCGGATTCGTTTTTGTAGCCCAACTCTCAAACTTTGTGAGCAGCTATCTCGTGCGCGTGATGATCAGCATGATCCTGGGCCCCGCTGCAGTCACGCTCTACGTCATCCCTTCAAAACTCACCAGTGCTTTCGGGGGATTGCTCAGTAGCGGATTCTCGGTTCTCTTGCCCGCGGCCAGCGCCCTCCACGCGAGTGAGGAGAAGGAAATGATCCAGCGAGGGTTCGTGGAAGGATCGAGGCTTTTCGCATCGATTTCTGTTCCGGTTCTGCTGCTTCTGTTTGTCTTTGCCAGTCCGGTTCTCGACGTGTGGATGGGCCGTGAGTTTGCCGACAAAGCAACGACGGTTCTGCGAATTATCTCGCTTGCAAGTCTCATTGGTTCTCTCACAACCGTTCCGAACATGATGACGCTGGGGTTGGGCCATTCGAGAATAATCGCATACTTTTCGATCGCGACCTTGATTTCGTATTTGATCTCATTGCCATTGTTGACTTGGCTCTTCGGAGTGAACGGTACTGCCTGGGCAATGCTTCTCAGCTCTTTTCCTGGCGTTGTCCTCATTCTGTTTGAAGCAAAGAGAATTTTCAAGGTTGAGCCGCATAAGTATGCCCGGAGTGTGTTGGGATTTCATGTTATCCCGTTTGTTCTCGCGATAATCGTAGTGCTGTCGGCCATCCTTCCGATTGGAGAAGCCGGCATATTTATGAATCTTGCGATATGTTCAATATGTTATGCAGCCTATTTTGTTCTGATGATCTCGACGAAATGGCTGCCGATTCAAAAGTACGTGCGTTTGCAGTAGTATGGTAAAAAATCAGATCGGTGCAATTTACAAGGACTCATTCGGCAAGCGCCTTGCGAGGGTATTCAAAAGAGTCGTGAAGAACATTCACGAGGATGTTCAAACGCACCTGCATGATGTATTCGGCTATCCGGTTTTCTATAACGTGTGCAAACGGGTTCCCGATGGGCATCAACGCGCGTTGTTGGTATACGTGACGGAACCATTTAAGAGGAGAACCGGAGCAAGGCGACCGGTCTATCAGCAAAACATTTTGCAATCAAGACAGATTGCTTCGATCCTCGATCAACACGGTTTCGTTGTGGATGTGGCGGATGTACGCTCTCGACACATAAGGGCAGGGAAGAAGTATGATCTGGTAATCAGTCACAGCGTAGAGTCGAACGGGGTGCAAGAGGTCTGCACTCCTCACACGGTACGAGTGTATCTAGCTACGGGTATGAATCATCTAGTGCATAACAGGAATATTCGCCGTCGGCATCATAGGATGTTCAAACGGCGAGCGGTTGAGACATTCATAAGGCAGTTAAATTCTGAGGAATTGCCTTTTGTGCGGCATGCAGATAGAGTATTTGGTTTTGGAAACGAGTTCACCGCTGGGACATGGCACGAAATCAGTCAGTCCCCGGTATACTGCTTTAACAACTATGGTTTTCCGCACACCGTCTTCCGAGATCCAAGGCTACTGGTCGCAAATGCTCAGCGTAACTTTTTCTTCTTTGCGAGCGGGAGCCAGGTGGGAAAAGGCCTGGACCTCCTGTTGGAGGTTTTTACGAAACACCCACATCTCCATTTGTTCGTTTGCAGCGCATTCGAACGCGAGCCTGACTTTTGCCGCGTTTATCGGAAAGAGATGTTTGAAACAGCGAACATTCATCCGGTCGGCATCATTCATACTCGCAGCGCGGAGTATGCCGACTTGGTGGCGCGCTGTGCATTTGTCGTCCTTCCATCGAGCGCGGAAGGGCAACCCGGGTCTGTTGTTCAATGCATGTGGTCGGGGCTTATCCCGATTGTCACGAAGGAGACAGGCATAGATACGAAGGGAATCGGACTCACGTTTCCAGACGATGAGCTAAGCTCTATTGAGGCAACAATCCTCGAAGCGTCCGAGAAATCCGATCAGTGGGTTGGCGAACACTCAAGGATGACACGTGAGAGAGCGGAAGCAGAGTTCTCGGTCGAGGCCTTCGAATTGAGATGGAATCAACTGATCGGGGAGGTCAAGGAAGTCCTACGCCAACGAAGGGCAGCACGAGTATGAAAGTGTTTGTTGACGGAATCGTCTTTGGGCGGCAGTCAGTTGGGGGAATCTCAAGAACGTGGGAAGAGTTGCTCAAGCGATTTCCCAACTACGGTGTGGAAGTCGACGTGCTGTTACCTTGGCGAAAGACAAATCAATCGTTACAACGCGTATTGCCTTTATTGCGACAGCAGCGGGTGCGGAGCGATTTTTTCTATTGGCCATCGCGTTACTTCGAGCGGGTATCGTTGCGTGACCGGATTCTCAGATGTGTTTACCTGCCGTCTGACGTCGAGATCTTTCACTCGACATACTTCTCTACTGTCTACTCGACACGTGTGAAGAAGGTCGTGACCATCAACGATATGATTCCTGAACTGTACCAGCAGGAATACCGGAACGAGTGGACTCGATTTGGGATCGACGCCAAGCGACAAGTGTTGGAGAATGCTGATGCGATTGTAGCGATCTCAGAAAGCACAAAAACCGATCTCCTCAGACTCTATCCTTGGATTAGTGAATCGAAGGTGCGCGTGATCTACCTCGCGCACGCTCGAATTCAGACGGATATGCACTTTCGGGACGTGGCCCTGAAGCGAATGCTTTCTAACATAGAAGGACGGTATTTCCTTTTTGTTGGGACGCGAGCGGGGTACAAAAACTTTGACATACTCCTCTCCCTTGTGAAATCGTATTCATTCTTCAAGGGATTCAAGTTCCTTTGTGTCGGTCCTAGACTTGATGAGCCCTCGCGCAGGCGAATAGAAGAAGAAGACTTGTCTCAAAACTTCCTCTTCCTTAATGAAGTTGCTGATGAGGAACTTGCGGTTCTCTATTCTCGTGCCCTTGCTTTCGTGTTCCCTTCAAAGCATGAAGGCTTTGGACTACCTATCCTGGAAGCGATGGCGAACGGCTCCCCTGTCGTCTGCTCCAATAGCTCATCCTTTCCAGAGGTTGGAGGGGACGCTGCATTCTACTTTGATCCCAATTCAGTGGACTCACTCAAGGAAGCCTTGCACAGAGCGCTGGGTGCAGATCGACAGAAGATGATAGCGGCTGGACGTCGAAACGTTCAGCGCTTTTCTTGGGAGAGAGCCGTTGGTGAGATAGCATCGCTGTACAAAGAATTGGCTTAGCGCGGCATGGACCAGAGAATCAAACGCCGGCTTATTGTTGCGATGTGCCTACTGTCGGCACTCGGTGGGCTGAAAGTTCTCGGGGGCTGGGCCTACGCTCTCGCTCTATACCTTATTGTAATCATCCCGCTGTGGAAGAACGAAGGGAATAGGGATGACACCGGATCAATGTCGCGGTCATTCAAGCTACAAATTCTCGTCATAGTTTGCGTCATGACGATTAGGTTTTTTATGGATGCATTCGTTCAGCCAATCATCACGACTGGACCTTGGAAGATTGCTTACTTGTCGGGGTTGCTGTATCTGGCCTATTTCACGATGTATCGCTATCTCGACCGGGAAAGCTCGTTCTCGGTGATGCAACAACTCATTTACGTCGCGACAGCGATGAGCGTCCTGAATCTTCTTCAAGTCTTCGTTCCTTCATTCGAGATCATTGCGGGTACACGATCTGAAGTTGGTGAGTCGTTTGTTCGATACCAGAGCGTGTACTACCACTTCTCTGTTCTCTCGATACTGTTCATCGTGTACCTCCTCTCGAACATGAAGGTCGATTCCAAGGGTATCATGTCGTACGCAATCATGGGATCACTGAATTTCATTACAGTCATAATTACTGGGTACCGCGCCACCCTTTTTGTACTGCTCGCTTGCTTAGGCATCTACCTCTTAAGATTCTGGTCACGATTACATCTTAAGGCCAAGCTTGTTCTGTTTGTGCTATTGCTCCCGTTCCTATTCTACATATACAGCTATACAGTGGAAAGAAATATTGAGACCACTGAGTCCGACGAGACCGATACGAGCCTCGTGTATCGTCTGATTGAGGCTGGGATGGGAATCGACAAGTTAACAATCGATGATAGTTGGATTTGGGGAATTGGCTATGCCGATGGATTTCTGAACGAGTGGGGCGGCGTAGTAGGGGGCCAAGAGACATATTTCCTTCACAACGGCTATTTGAGCATCCTATACAACTATGGGGTCGTTGGTTCGATTGCTTGGACACTTCTTATGCTTACCGTCCTCGTATTCATTGTCCGCTATCTTAAACGCATGTGGCGCAGTCCAATCTATGTACTTCTATCACTCTATCTTGTAGGGCAGTTTGTGGTAAATTACTCAAGCGGAGTGTTCAACCGGGAACCGTCAGTTACGTTTTGCTTTTTCTTGGCGTTGGCACTTCTGGAGAAAACTGTGAAATACAGCAACAAAGAGGATCAATGGCAACCGGTACCACAGAATCTGAGACGAGTTTTCGCATGATGAAACCATTCCATTCCTCGCGTCGTGCCTACGGGGGCTGTTTTGTTGCTTGCGATTTGTCTGTCCCGCTCATACCTCTGGGTTGATGATGACTGCACTCGCCGCATTCCGATTCATGCGCGCACGAACAGTCCGCAGGCTGTTTATGGTCGGTGCAGTTGGGGTCTTGGTTCTGTTCCCTCTCATCTATGCATCGATTAAGGAGTTTAGTGCGGAGTATAAAACATCGTCGGGGCCTTCTCGACACAACGACTTTTCGGGAAGCAATGTGGCTCGTCGGCATCAACGAGTTTCTTGAGTCTCCTCTCATCGGCAACTTCTTCTCAAAGGAGGCCGGGTTCTATCTTGAGGGAGAAGTTGAAGGCCTGCCACTTCACAATGACATCTTGGAGCTATTTGTGAAGGGAGGCATAGTCGGCGGGGGACTGTTTCTTTCCGGTTTCATCGCCGCGATTCTCGCGGGTTTGAGGGCTCATCGAGGATGGAGCAGCATTAAGCGGTCGAGCTTGGAGGGATTAAACGTGGTTCTGATCTTAACAGTCTGCAGTGCGCTTATTACAATGTCGTTCAATCCTATTATCAATCAAGCCAGGTCGGGGTTTCTTGTGTTCACGTTTGTGGGTTTGCTTATTCTCATCAAACGCCTCATGAGCCGGCAGACATCACCTTCTGACATTCAAACGTATCAAGAAAGCATAACGTGTGTGCCGAGTCTGCTTCTCTACATCACTTGTATGATATTCGAGATTTTTTCATCTTGCGTCACGGTACGCCTTTGAGGAGACTTGTACATACACTCATTTGCCGTTTCGGTGTCAAGTCAAATTGCTCATGAAAACGCCCAAGATCTCCATAGTCACCCCGTCGTTCAATCAAGGACAATTTCTCGAAAGCACGATCACGTCGATTCTCGATCAGGGATATCCGAATCTCGAATACCTCATTATCGACGGGGGGTCGACCGATAATTCCGTGGAGATTATCAAGAAGTATCAGAAACACCTCGCGTATTGGGTAAGCGAAAAGGACCGCGGCCAGACAGACGCTATCAACAAGGGCCTGCGACGAATCACGGGCGACATTTGGGGGTATTTGTGTTCGGATGATACATACAATCCGGGAACATTCGAGCGTTGCATGCGTGAATTTAAGACGAGTGATGCAGATGTATTATATGGGAACTGTAATTTTGTCAATGCGGAAGGGACTATTACGCGGAAGAAACACCCTCCGGCATTTACCCGCGAACGCCTTCTCAAAGGGAACTTCCTGTATCAACCGTCCATGTTTCTGCGAAGATCGGTGCTTGACAGGTTTGGGCTATTTGACGAGGCATTGCACTACTCAATGGATTACGAGTATTGGGTTCGCATCTCGACCGAGGTGAAGTTCGCTTATGTGGATTACCCGTTTTCAAACTATCGCTTGCATCGTCAATCCAAATCCATGCATGCTGTTATCGGTATGAACAAGGAGGGGCGGCAGATCATGAAGAAGCATGGCGTGGGAATCATGGCGGATTTTCGATACTACAGATTCAACATGTTCGGGAAACACTACTACGCATTCAAGCGCCGCCTCTTTGACTATTTAGCCGGATCGTGAATGAGAGCGATACTTGCATATTTGTTAAGACGCGCGGGGAAGGAGGCTTCAATCGAAGAATATTGGACGTCGAGAGATCTTTTGGCTATGACATTCTCCATGGCGCTCGGTATTGTGCGCGGCACATGGAAATCCTTCTTCTTCCGGTCATCCGGCGGTCTCGCCCTGGTGAAGAATGGGGCAATTATTAAAAACCCGTCGTATATGACAGTAGGGCGTCAGTTTATTGCAGAAGAGGGTTGTGAAATCAATGCGCACGCACGACGGGGAGTGGTATTCGGTGATAGAGTCACAGTGGGTGCGTATGCACTCATCCGGCCGTCCAACTACTATGGCGGAGCTGTAGGTGAAGGTTTAAGAGTCGGCAGCAACTCCAATATCGGTCCATACTGCTATATCGGATGTTCAGGTTATATTGAGATTGGCGACAATGTGATGATGGGACCGAGGGTAAGCATCTTCGCGGAGAACCATAATTTCGCCAGGACGGATGTCACGATGAAAAGGCAAGGAGTGGCAGCTGAATTTGTAAAGATTGAAGATGATTGTTGGATTGCTTCACATAGCGTAATCCTCGCAGGCGTGACCATCGGGAAGGGATCGATTGTCTCTGCCGGAAGTGTGGTGACGAAGGATGTTCCGCCGTATTCTATTGTCGGCGGTGTACCTGCAAAACTCCTCCGTTCACGCTTGGAGTCTGTGCAATGACGGGCATCGTCATCACGAAACGGGACTTGAGGAATGCTCTACCACATGCTATCCGTGACGCTCTTCCCGAAGGAAATTTTCGTCGTGTGTTTCTCAAGCCAAACTGGGTCAAACATCAGGAACATGACGCATTCCCGATTTCCGCTCTCGTTACGGACAGTGCTCTTATTGAAGGAACCATAGACGCTTGCGTGGAAAAATACCGGAATGCGGAATCGATTATCGTCGGCGATGTCCCTCTGCAGAGCTGCGACTTCGAGCTGCTGAAAAAGCAATCAGGAGTGAACCGCCTGATTGAGAAGTATCGTACGCGGCGGAAGCCTTCGGTTCATTTTCTTGATTTGCGTCGTGAACGCTGGAGGGTTGTCGAAGGTTTCATGCAGTTGGAGAGCGATGTTGCGGGAGATCCGCTCGGCTATGTTGAGGTGACGCTGAACGAACAGAGCATGCTGGAAGAGGTCAGTCACAACGCAGCCAACTTCCGTGTTTCGGATTACGACCCGAAGGAAACGACAAGCGTTCATCGCAAAGGAATGCACAGCTATGTAATAGCCCGGTCTGTTTTGAACGCCGATCTGTTCATCAACATGCCGAAGATGAAGACACACCAGAAGGGGGGCATTACGGGGGCTCTGAAGAATCTCGTGGGCATCAACGGCTCGAAAGCCCACTTGGTGCACCATCAACGGGGAACCCCGAAGCAAGGCGGTGATGAGTTTTCCGATGATGTCGATCGTATGTTCATCTGGCAGGCAAGGCTCAAGGAAAAAACCCAGAAACGATCCAAGGCATTGTTCATTCCGCTTAAGGCGGGATGGGAAGCCGTGAAGCGCGCAAAAGGCATTTCAACGACAGGCACGCGTGAGAATCTGACCGGTAACTTCTATGTCGGGGCCGGTTCATGGCACGGCAATGATTCCATCTGGCGAATGGTGTATGATCTCAATATGATCCTTCCGTATGCTTCGGAGGAGGGAGGCATACTTCGGAGCCAACGGCAACGTGAATGCCTTAGCATTGCGGACGGAATCATCGCGGGGGAGGGAAACGGCCCGTTGCAACCGCTTCCTGTTGAAACGGGGATTGTTGCCATCTCGAAGAATCCGTTTCTGATTGACTTTGCAATGGCGAAGATGATGGGTTTTGACTTCCGAAAAATCAGGATGCTCGCCAACTATAAACGCTTTCCAGCGACCGAACTGGTTGACTTTGAGCCCGCGTCATTCGCCACCGAAATCGACGGTGTGCGTGTCTGTTCAGGTGTGGACGCCATCCCAGTTCTCCATCCGTTCATTCCACCTCCCGGCTGGAAAGGGCGGATTGAGCTTGAGTCGGCAGGTGTGATGCAATGAACTTGAGGCAAACGGGCTTCTTTCTTCTTCACGATCTTGTCAGATCTGATCTCAGATCTCTCTATGCAGAGTTTCACACACTCTCCCGAGACTCAAAGGAAAGGCTGAATGCCATATCAGCGTCACGTCTCGAAGCCACTTTGAAACATGCGTCTTTGAGCATTCCGTTCTATCGAGAACGAGTGAAGCCCGGCTCTGTCGCATTGTCGGATTTCCCGGTCGTGCGGAAGTCCGACCTTCGGAGACATTTTGAGGATTTCATGTCGCAACAGGTTCGGGATGAATACACGGGGAAGAGGAAAAAGAAAGCGTATTCCTGGCTTGAAATGAAAACGGGTGGATCAACCGGCGAACCGACGACTGTGATACATGGCAGAAGATTTCGCGAGTTCGGCAGGGCGGCCAGGGTGTACTGCAACCATATGAGCGGATTTCCGGTTGGAACTCCATACCTCATGCTGTGGGGCTCGATGAACGACATCAACCAGATGCAAGCGTCAGTGCAAACACGTATCTTCAACCGCTTCATGAACTTTGAATTACTGAATGCCTTCCGGTTGGATGAAGCGAGCATGGTCCGCCATATCGAGAGAATCAACTCGTCGAATGCAAACCATATGATGGCGTACGTGGATGCGGCATATCAACTCGCGCAGTTTGCCCAACGGAACGGTATCGACGTGAGGCCACTCAAGTCGGTGATGGGCTGTGCGGGAACAATCACAACTGAAATGCGAAACGTCATTCAGGAGGTGTTCCGCTGCAAGCTCCACAATAAGTACGGAAGCAGAGACTGCGGCGATATGGCCTGCGAGTGTGCCGCAGGAGGATTTCACATCTTCTCGAATTATGTTCTTCTGGAGATTGTAGATGAGCAGGGAAATCCGTTGCCGGCCGGCGTTAGTGGACGAATCCTCGTAACGACTCTTGTCAACAACGACTTCCCTTTGATACGGTATGAGATTGGAGACATCGGAGCTCTCTCCGATGAGTTCTGCCCGTGCGGGTCACCGTTCACGCTTCTGCAAGCCGTAGAAGGCAGGACCTACGAAATGATCATGGATACACGGGGGAGTACAGTGACGCCGGTGTATTTTCGCCACCTCATCGGGGTTGTTCATAACCCGAATCTCTTTCGCCGTTTCCAGTTTGTTCAACACGGTTCATCGTCATACAGCCTCAAGCTCGAGCGGGTGTCATCGGAGGATTCCGACCTTCTGAACGTGACACTTGGGAAGATCGTGGAAGACCTCAAACATGTATTGGGTAATGATGCCGACATTCACATTGTCGTGTCCGGGCATATCGGAGAGACCGGCAGCGGCAAGTTTCTCTACACTCGCAACGAGTTTCTCAAGAGGCACGATGCGGAACATCAGGCGGCGGGAGACGTACGATGACGAGCAGGATAACCGTTGCATACATACATTATCCCTCAGACCTGTATGGAGCAGGAAGGTCGCTGATCCGGCTTCTCGAACACATTGATCGCACACGTTTCCGACCGTTGGTGGTGCTTAAACGCGACGGACCGCTGCGGGCAAGGCTTGAAGAATCTGGCGTTCGCGTTTCAATTCTGAAATCCCTCTCGGTCATCGAGCGCAGCAGAGCCAGGTTGCCCGGTCTCGCAACTCTTCCGATGACTTTTCTCGCCTCTGTTGTTCAACTGTTCATATTTTTGAAACGGGAAAACGTCTATCTCGTTCATACGAATACGGGGATTATCCCGTCATCGGCATTTGCGGCAAAAATTGCAGGCGTACCGCATGTATGGCATATTCGCGATTGGTTCGGTGAGTTTTCACGATTGTGGCAAGTGTATTCGAGATACATTCTGTGGTCGTCAGCGTGTGTGCTCTGTGTTTCACAATCAGTAGCCCGCCAGTTTCCCGCTTCATCGAAAGTGCGTGTTATGCACAATGGTTTTTCGCTGGATGAGTTCCGAATAGATCGCGAGCTTGCGAGACGCGACACTCGAGCGAGATACAATATCAACGAGACGTTTGTTGTTGGTACTGTCGGGAGGATCAAGTTTGTCCGGAAAGGACAAGAAGTGCTGGTTCGGGCAATCTCAGTGCTGAAAGAAAAGGGGGCGAAAGTGAAATGTCTGATCGTAGGTTCTGTCTTTCCGGGAAACGAGGTCCATCTCACGATGCTCCAGGAGTTGATCAACAGTCTGGGATTGCAGGAAGAAGTCGTGCTTGCGGGAGAACTATCAGATCCGAGGCCGGCCTTCGCCGCCATGGATGTGTTCGTGCTTCCTTCCGCACAACCTGAGCCGTTTGGCGGTGTAGTCGTGGAAGCAATGGCAATGGGGCTGCCTGTTGTGGGAACGAGTATCGGAGGAACTGTTGATCAAGTTGTGGAAGGCGTTACCGGATTCCTTATTCCGCCTGCTGATCATCAAGCGCTGGCCGAGAAACTCTACATACTCTACAAAGATCGATCTCTTGGTCGGCAGTTTGGTGAAGCAGGGCGGAAGCGGATGAGATCAGAGTTTGATCTTCACCGAACTGTAAAGGCCATAGAAGACATCTACACAAAGATAGGTCGGCCAGGCACATGAGAATCGCTATTGTCGGAACAAGGGGATATCCGTATGTCTACAGTGGCTACGAGACGTTCGTAGCCGAACTTGCCCCACGCCTTGTGCAGAACGGCCACTGTGTTACGGTGTATTGCCATAGAGGCCTTTTTAGAGAGAGGCCCCCCGCTGTAAACGGTGTGAATCTGTGTTATATCCCTGCCATTGAACACAAGGTGTTGAGTCAGTTTACCCACAGTCTACTGTCGACGTTGCATGTTGTGTTCCATAGATTCGATGCCATCCTCTATGTGAACTCTGCAAACGGCCCATTCGGGTTGTTAACAAAACTCGTCCGCAAGAAGACTGCGATCAACGTGGATGGGCTTGAATGGCTTCGCCCGAAGTGGAAGGGGCTCGGAGCAAAGTACTTTCGAATCGCTTCATACCTCGCCACGAAGTGGTTTGATGTTATAATTTCTGATTCCGATGAAATGGCGGAGATCTACAGAAAGGAGTTTGCCGCACCTTCCGTAACCATTGCCTACGGGGCAAATATTGCGCACAGTTCTCATTTCGAGTTGATTCAGCAGTTTGGTTTGACAAAGCAAGAATATTATCTAATTGTCGGCAGATTGATCCCTGATAACAATGCCGATCTGGTCGTTCGCGCGTTCGAGAAGAGTGCGACAAAGAAATCGCTGGTGATACTCGGAGATGTACCGTACAAGGATTCGTATGCAGAATCCATTAGGAAGACGAAGGATACGCGGGTTGTTTTCCCTGGGTATATCAAAGATGGGAACGTTCTTCGCGAGCTATACTGTAATAGTTTTGTCTATATTCACGGACATGAGTTTGGCGGAACCAATCCTGCACTTCTCAAGGCACTTGCTTACGGGTGCTGCGTATTGGCACTCGACACCCCATTCAACAGGGAAGTCCTGGCTAATGAAAAGCATGGCATCTTCTTTGCGAAGAACGAACAGAGTCTTCGTGATGGCCTTTCATTGGTAGAATCGAACGTGTCTCTTGTAGAGAAAAAACGCTTGCATGCTCGTGAACGCATTTTGGAAAAGTATACATGGGAATTGATTACCAGCCAATATGAGAACCTGTTTGAAAGGATGGTACAACGAGAGTAGGCGACAGAGGTGAAGCGGGCATTACGATGGATGATGTACACAGGGCCTGAATAGCTCTTCCGGTTGTTCCAGGAACCCAAAAGGCTGTGGCGCAGATATACAAGCACAAATGCAAAGTTTATTTTTTATCTTATTCAAGATACGTTCAGGAAAAAGACACCAACGTAATTCTCGTTATGCACCCATCAGCCAGGATTTTTGTTGCCGGCCATCGCGGTCTTGTCGGCTCGGCCATTGTCAGAAACCTCAATAGTCGTGGTTTCACAAATATCGTCGGACGCACGCGGGCAGAATTGGATTTACTCGATCAGCAGGCGGTTCGTGAGTTCTTTGTGAGCGAGCAGCCGGAGTATGTGTTTCTGGCGGCGGCAAAAGTCGGCGGCATTTACGCGAACAACACATATCCGGCAGAGTTCATCTATGAGAACCTTGTCCCGCAGGCGAATGTGATTCACGCAAGCTACGAGAACGGCGTGAAGAAGCTGTTGTTTCTCGGCAGTTCGTGCATTTATCCTCGCATGGCGCCGCAGCCGATGCGTGAGGAATTTTTGCTTGACGGCAAGCTCGAACCGACCAATGAGCCGTATGCAGTAGCGAAAATCGCAGGCATCAAGATGTGCCAGGCCTATAACCGGCAGTACGGCACGAAATACATATCCGTTATGCCGACGAATCTGTACGGCCCCAATGATAACTTCGACCTGGAAAATGCCCATGTGCTTCCGGCGTTGATCAGAAAATTTGTCGAAGCAAAGGAAAGGAATGCTCCGTTTGTGGAAATCTGGGGGAGCGGGTCTCCGCGAAGGGAGTTCCTGCATGTGGACGATTGCGCCGAAGCGTGCGTTCACCTGATGCTGACGTACGACGAGTCGGACATTGTCAACATCGGCGTCGGGTCCGACGTTTCGATCAAGGAGCTTGCATTGTTGGTAAGGTCAACTGTCGGATATGAAGGGGAGTTACGATTTGACCCTTCGAAACCTGACGGCACGCCGCGTAAACTGCTTGATGTTTCGAGGCTCGAGAAGTTAGGCTGGAAAGCAAAGATCCCGCTCGAAGCCGGCCTCCGGTTGGCAGTGGAGTGGTATCTAACGAACCGTTAAGAAAAGCAACATTCGCAGGATTCGATCACCCGCCCCCCATCCGCGAATGTCACAGGGATACTCGCTCCCCACATAAAACTGCTCTTTACAACTCACGAATCAGTTATCTTGCCGGGATGACCCCGGACATCGGTGACGCGTATCATCTGATGTGTCATCTTCTTCATGTACTTTGTGGCGGGTTTGAACGTGCGCAAAACATCAGTGTCTTTGCACCTTATGCTTTATCTGCCTAAATTAGCTTTGCCTTCACGAAGAGAGGCCTCCATTTCGCGGGAAGGCACTTCACGACACAGACGGGGAACCATCAATTTTGTGATCTCATTGCTGCGCCGTAATTGGCGGACATGTGCCGCGGGAGTGGGGATTGTTGTTGACGCGGTTGTTTTGAGCATTGCCTTCCTTCTCGCTGCAACGCTGCAAAATCCCGGTAATGGTGTGAGTGAGTTCTTCACGACACACATTCCACTGTATGTCTTCGTCGTTGCCGTCTTTCTTGTGTCGTTCACGGCACTCGGACTGTACCGCACGGTTTCGTATACGCCGGTGATGCATCAATATCTCGGGGCTACAAAGGCGTTCATCTATAGCGCCGCGATTATTCTCTCATCTCTGTTCCTCGCGGGAGGCATCCCCTATTCACGGGAGTTTCTGATTTTGTTTTTTGTATCCGTTCCTGTTGTCTACGGGATTGTGTGGTTCGGCGTTCGACGAGTCTTCCGCGTGCTTCGAACCTACGGCTATGGAAGGTGGAACACACTCGTTGTGGGGCCGGGCCAGAATATCGACAGGCTGTTGAATTTGTTCCAGGATTTTCCCGATCTCGGGTATGAACCGGTGAAGGTGCTGAATACACCGATGTACAGCAGTACCGACCGGAAAGTGCATGTGAATAGTGCCGAGGTGGAAAAGGAGATTCTTGCCCAGAATGTTGATTTCATGGTTCTTTCATCGCCTGAACTCAACGGCTCGTACGACGAACTTGAACGCTTGTGCCGTAAACATTATGTCAGGATGAGGGTCGTCTCGCCGGAAACGGATACGCTCTTCAATCAAGTGCGGATTCAGGATATTGCCGGGTTACCGTTGTTCTCTCCTGTGCGGCAGCGGATTGACGGCTCGAAGCGGATTGCAAAGCGCATGTTCGATATTGCCGGGTCGGCGTTCCTTCTTGTTCTGTTCGCCCCGCTGTTTCTTGTTGTTGCCGTCGCAACGAAGTTGGAGTCGAGGGGGCCGGTGTTCTTCAAGCAGAAACGGGCATTGAGTGACAGGGACAAGCCGTTCCTGTTCTACAAATTCAGAAGCATGTATCATGAGGCCGACGAAAAAAAGGAGACGCTCTTCCCCAAGAATGAATCGACGGGCGCACTATTCAAAATGCGGAACGATCCGCGACTCACAACCGTGGGAAAGTACATACGCCGGTACAGCATTGATGAACTGCCGCAACTGTTCAATGTGCTCAAAGGGGAGATGAGCCTTGTCGGGCCGAGGCCGCTTCCGGTAACCGATTTCAAGCGGCTCACCGAGGTGGATGATGTAGGGGGATACTTCAGGGGAAGGGCTAAAGCCAAACCGGGCATGACCGGACTTTGGCAGGTTTCGGGGCGAAGCCATCTCGGTTTCCGGGAAATGGTGATGCTGGATTTATATTATATCGAGAATCAATCCATTCTTTTCGATATCGAGATTCTCGCGCAGACTGTGCCGGTTGTCCTGTTCGGCAAAGGAGCATACTAACCGCATTGACAACCCGCGGGCTGGTTCGCGGGATCCCTTCGCTAATGTCCCTTTGAGTCTCATCCATATTTTCCATATTTTCTTTACGCTAACTTCACCTCACATGAAATCATCAGGAGTACGCCCTTGAAAATCAGCGTTATTGGAACCGGTTATGTCGGTCTCGTTGTCGGCACCTGCTTCGCCGAAAGCGGTAACGACGTGATATGTGTTGATATTGATGAAATTAAACTGGCTATTCTCAAACGGGGGGATAGCCCGATCTATGAACCGGGTTTGACCGACTTGTTGAAGAAGAACATTCATGAAGGCAGGCTTACCTTCACATCCGATCTGAAGCATGCCGCTCAGCAAACGGACATCATTTTTCTTGCGCTTCCGACACCGCAATCAGAAGACGGGTCGGCAGACTTGCAGCACGTTCTTGCCGTTGCAAAACAGATCGGCATGTACATGAATGGCTACAAAGTGATTGTAAACAAAAGTACGGTTCCCGTCGGGACCGCCGACAGGGTGAGCGAAGTTGTCGGAGCACAAACAAAGCACCCGTTTGACGTCGTCTCGAATCCTGAATTCTTGAAAGAAGGGGCGGCCGTGAACGATTTCATGAAGCCCGACAGGATTGTTGTGGGTTCGAGAAGCCCTAAAGCGCTGGCAATTATGCAGGATTTGTATGCTCCGTTTATCCGTACAGGCAATCCGCTCATCATTATGGATGAGCGCAGCTCGGAATTGACAAAGTATGCAGCCAACTCATTCCTCGCAACAAAAGTCTCGTTTATGAACGAGGTTGCCAATCTCTGCGAACTGCTCGGTGCAGATATCGACCTCGTGAGAAAGGGGATGGGTACCGACCCCCGGGTTGGGACACAGTTCCTGTTCGCGGGCGTCGGGTACGGCGGTTCATGTTTTCCGAAGGACGTTGCTGCTCTTTTGAACAGCGCAACGCAAACGGGCTACGACTTCAAGATCTTGCGTTCTGTAGAAGACGTGAATTTCCGCCAGAAAGAGATCATTGTCCACAAGATCAAGAACCACTTCAACGGAAATCTCAAGGGCCTGACGGTTACGCTTTGGGGGTTGGCGTTCAAGCCGAACACCGATGATATACGGGAAGCGCCGTCACTGAGGATTATCGAGGCCCTGAGAAACGAGGGGGTCAATCTTAGGTTGCACGACCCCGTGGCAATAGAAGAAACAAAGAAGCGCGTTACGCAAGGTCCGGAGTTCTTTGTGAACAACTATGATGCGCTGAAAGGGGCAGATGCGTTGGTAATCGTAACGGAGTGGAACGAGTTCCGACGTCCCGATTTCGAAAGGATGCGCAGTCTCATGAAGCAGCCCGTGATTTTTGATGGACGCAACATCTATGATCCGCAGCGATTGCGCGATATGGGCTTTTCGTACTACGGAATTGGACGCAACTCGAATCACATAACAAGAAAGGGAGCATAACGCTTGGCCTCTTCCCAGGTTCCCCATGCTGTAGTGACAGGCGGGGCAGGCTTTCTCGGTTCGCATTTGTGCGACAGGCTTCTCGCAGAAGGATATCGCGTTACGGCCATCGACAATCTGATTACGGGAGATACAAGAAACATCTCCCATTTAATTGGAAATGAGAAATTCAGGTTCATCAAACATGATGTAACCGAATACATTTATGTTGACGGGGCTGTTCACTTCATTCTTCACTTCGCCTCACCGGCCAGCCCGATTGACTACCTGAAACTCCCGATTCAAACGCTCAAGGTCGGGTCACTTGGAACGCACAAGGCATTAGGATTGGCAAAGGAAAAGAATGCGCGGTTCTTGCTTGCATCAACCTCGGAAGTCTACGGCGACCCTCTCGTTCATCCGCAACCGGAATCATACTGGGGGAACGTGAATCCTGTGGGATCACGGGGCGTGTATGACGAAGCGAAGCGCTTCGCCGAGGCAATGACCATGGCGTATCACAGGTATCATGGCGTTGATACGCGCATTGTCCGTATTTTCAATACGTATGGTCCCCGGATGAGAATTGAAGATGGCAGGGCAATTCCCGCCTTTGTATCACAGGCCCTGAGGGGCGAGGATGTGACGGTATTCGGGAACGGGAGCCAGACGAGAAGCGTATGTTATGTGGATGACCTTATTGACGGTATTTACCGCCTCCTGTTATCCGACGAAGTGAATCCCGTCAACATAGGCAATAAGGATGAAATTACCATGCTGCAGCTTGCGCAGGAGGTGATAGAACTTACCGGCAGCAAGAGCAAGATTGTGTTCAAGGAGTTGCCCGAAGATGACCCGAAGATTCGTCAACCCGACACAACCAAAGCGAAAACACTTCTCCAATGGGAAGCTAAAGTGAAGCGCCATGAAGGGTTACTGGCAACTATCGACTATTTTCGTTCGCGCATTGCCTGAGATGAAACGAACCGTTGGAGAGCCGGCCCGACGGGCTTTCGCAGCGTTGCTTCTTCTGCTGAACTGTATGAATCTCTCCGCGCAGATTGACTCCACAAAACAGAGTGTCCTGCTCCTGACTGAAGGTAGTCATCAAACAGACGATTCTCCGCAGTCCGGCCCCTCTCCCGATACAACGATTATCCACCCGGTCAGGCTCGCAATCGTAACAGGAACGGTCGGCGTAACAATTGCCGCGATTCATATCTATCAAGCTAATGGCTGGTGGAAGGATAATCGAAGGTCGTTTCATTTTCAGGAGGACCTCAAGTACGGCCTGTATGTTGACAAATTAGGGCATTTCTACGGGGCAACCGTCGGTACGTTCCTTCTCAGGAAGTCGTTCGAATGGGCAGGTCTTTCACAGCAGGCAGCATTATGGTGGGGTGCCGGAGGCTCGCTCCTGTTTCAGACATACGTCGAAATTGAAGACGGGTTCTCAACGTGGGGTTTCGATCGCGTGGATTTTGCCGCGAACCTTCTCGGTGCATCATGGCCGGTAGCCCAGTATTATTCGCCTTTTCTTCAGAATTTCGATTTCAAGTTCAGTTATCATCCCTCACCGGCGCTGAATAATCCGGGCGGTGCCGGCTTTCAGGGTCAGCGTCATATCATGTTTGACGACTATGAGGGACAAACTCTCTGGCTGAGCATGAATGTACACAACTTTCTGCCGACGGCTGTACAACACTTCTGGCCCGAGTTTCTGAGTCTTGCCGTTGGTTACGGGGCCCGCGACGTTCTCGGCAAGAAACCCTACAGCGTTGTACTTCTGGCTCTAGACTTGGACACGAGAAAACTGATCCCCGACAGCACGCCGTTCTTGAAGTTACTCGGGGAAGCCCTTAATTTTATCAAGTTTCCGGCTCCGGCAGTTCGGATCTCTCCGGGCACCGTCTGGTACGGGATCTATTTCTAACCATAAACTTCCAGAGGTTCAGTGAATTTTCCTACCCGGTTGTGTGTGTTGGTTGTTCTGATGTCAGGATTGAGTGCCGTTACTATTTCCCAGGTTGAGACGGTTCCCGCAACACATCCCGTCTACGCATTTCTCAAGCGGATGGAAGTGAAGGGTGTCATCGAGCGATACCGCGACGCCGTGTTGCCGATTTCACGTCGCGAGGTGGGAAGATTTTTGCTGGAAGCTCACGATTCCGAACATCTTACGGCAACCGAGCGGCTAACGCTGGCCGATTTTTTATCCGAATTCCAGTTTGATCGTACGGGTTCTGTTGACGGATTTCTTTCTGTGATCGATTCGGACGAGGAGAATTTCGGCCGGGCAATCGGCGAGGAGTTTTCACACAGGGAAAAATTCCTGTACGTGCTGAACGATTCAAGCATTTCCATGTTCGTCAACGGCCTGCTGACGTTCGACGGACGCCGGATGAACGGAGATGCTCTCGGAACGACGCGTGCAGAATTTGTCCAATTCGGCGTTCGTGCTCGCGGCACATTGCTGGATAAATTAGGATATTTTATTCAGGGAACAAACGCGCAATTCTGGGGGAGCAGAGATCTGCTGCGACGTGATCCTGTTATCAGCCAGTACTACACGCTCGGAGTTACCGACATTCAGAACTTTGACCATGCCGAGGGATATCTTCGATATGACGGCGGGCTTGTATCGGCGCAGTTGGGTCGTGAAAGGATTCTGTGGGGGGCCGGATACGATCAGAAGATGATTTCATCCGACAACGTCAGGACGTATGATTTTCTGAGGGCCGACTTTCAGTACAAATCGCTGAAATACACGTTCTTTCACGGATCGCTATTGGGCAGGCGGGGACACATCGTCTTTTCCGATCCTACCGATTCAACAACGAAATACACTGAACCAACCGTTGCAGACAAGTTTTTCGCAGCGCACAGAATTGAATTCTCATTCCCCGGAGTGTTTGATATTGGTTTTCAGGAAATGGTCATTTACAGCAACCGCTCGATTGATCTTGCATATCTGAATCCCTTCATTGTTCTTGAATCTGCCCAACGGTCACGGGAAGAACGGGAT